>JAUWXW010000162.1 GCA_030616195.1 Chloroflexota bacterium
GGAACTGCTTTAGCTTTGAGCATGCACGTTTTATTGAAGTGAATGGCGAAGTAGCAGGAATGGCTTTGATGTTCAACTACAACCAGAGGAAGAAAGAAGAACTACGTAGCTTGCTATTCATTTTGAGATACTTGAGATGTAGCTTTCTTTCACAATTCAAGTATTTGCGTAAGTCAGGCGATATACTAGCCCAAATTACAGAAAGTGATGCCTACCTTGCCCATTTTGCAGTATACCCTAGGTTCAGGAGCCTTGGATTCGGAACGAGGCTCATTGAAGTAATTGAGGAAGAAGCAAAGACAGCAGGGAGCAAAGGGATGGTATTAGATGTAGAGACTGATAATGAGAGAGCGATCAAGCTATATGAGAGGCTCGGATATAGTATAGAACACAAATCGCCTATCCTAAGAATTAGGGATAAAGATTTCGAGTTTTTCAAAATGAGTAAAGATATAGACAAGAATAAGTGAGGGGAAAAGGGATCCAAGGTAAGAGATGTCATTCTGAATGAAACGAAGTGAAATGAAGAATCTCAGGTTCTTCGCGGGGCCTGTTCTGAGCGGGGCGAGATTCTTCGGTCGCCTACGGCGACCTCAGAATGACAGGAAGCGAGGGGCTCAGAATGACAGACGGCGTATCAGTTTTGAGGGCAGAGGGAATCTATTCGGTGGGTGTCAGTCGCCCTGGGGCGCCTGACCCTGTTATTTCCTCCCCCCACCATGAGATTGCCACAGTGGGTGTCGCCGTAGGCGACCCTCTGGCGACCTGCGGCGACCCTCGCAATGACGGACAGGGTAGTTAAGCAACTTCAAATCGGATTGTGGGCAGCAAAAAGGTAGGCTACAATAGATGGAGAAGGTAAGACTTGACGGCGCAGGACTATCTATAAGTGATCGACAAATCAGTTGTGACCTCGATTGTGGTGGCCGGCGGTAAAGGCAGGCGGTTTGGGCCTGGCAAGCTGTCAGAGACAATCGGCGGTCGCACCTTGCTCCAGAGGGTTATTGATAGTCTCAGCCTGGTAAGCGATAAGATTCTGGTGGCAGTTGCCCCAGGGCAACCCACGCCTGACTTGTCACCAGCCTCGGCGGGAATTGTAGTCGATCTTTACCCCGGCAAGAGCACTCTAGGGGGCATCTACACCGGTCTGGCGGCGTCTCGCTCCTTCCACAGTCTGGTTGTGGCTGCCGACATGCCTTTCCTCAACACTTCGCTGCTGGGCTATATGATCGAGTGTGCACCGGCTTTTGATGTCGTCATGCCCAGAATTGGTAGCGACTTAGAGCCACTTCACGCTATCTATTCGAAGAACTGCCTGGCTCCTATGCAGTGGCAGATTGAACGCGACCAGCTCAAGATTAGAGAGTTTCTACAGTTGGTAAGGGTAAGATATGTGGAACAGGCGGAGATTGATAGATTCGATCCCAAACACCTGAGCTTCTTCAATATCAATACTGCGGATGACCTGAATAGGGCGAGAGCGTTGCTGGAAGAATTTGGCGATGCGGAAAAAGTTGACGAAGAGGGGGCAACCACGTAAGATTTCTATATGGCGCCGGTGGATTAAGGCATCATTATTGGCTGTCACCGGGTAGTAGGAGACGGACTCGGCCCAGCGAGTTCACCACCAACGCCGTTGGACCAGTCTGAATTCGATGCCCGGGCAAATCCATGGACGGTTGTTCGTTTGCTTTCAGGGGAGAGCAACATCAAAATCGATGAATAGTTGGAGGGAGACATGAGAGAAAAAGTGGAAGAGTCGCTTGCCCGAGTGAGACCTGCTTTGCAGGCTGATGGCGGAGATGTGGAGCTGGTGGATGTCAAGGACGGGGTGGTCACACTGAGGCTTACCGGCGCTTGTGGTGGCTGTCCTATGGCGGCTATGACCTTGCGGGATGGCATTGAGCGCGTGCTCAGGGAAGAAGTGCCTGAGGTCAAAGAGGTAGTCTCTGTCTAGAAGGCAGCAGAGCTACAGACTTGGAGCCAAGCTGCCTCTTTGGTTCTGGAGGAGCACACCGAGCGTGCGCTTTTGTATAAACAGGCTTGGGAAGCTTAGACCGAGAAGGTGAAAGACGGTGCGAGACAGAGTGGAAGAGGCTATAGCCAAAATAAGGCCGTATTTGGGCGTTAACATCGTTGAACTGGTGGATGTCAGCGATGGGGTGGTTCAGGTAAGAGTGATTCCGTCGGCCTGCTCCGCCGGCAATCCTTCTTATGGCATACCTGAAGATACTGTTGTCACGCTGCTCGAAGAGCAGATACAAGAAGATGTCCCTGAGATCAAAAAAGTAATTGCTGTTAAGTAGATAAGCCTACCAACCACAGTTCACGAAAGGTGAAAGACGGTGCGAGACAGAGTGGAAAAGGCTATAGACAAGATAATGCCGGCTTTGGGTGTCAACGTTGTTGAACTGGTGGATGTCAAGGACGGGGTGGTAAAGGTGAGGGTATTTCCCTCCATCTGTGCTGCTGGGATACCGAAAGAGACGGTTCTCGTATTGCTCGAAGAGCAGATACAAGAAGACGTCCCCGAGATCAAAGAAGTGGTAGCTGTCGACTAGGCTGCACCACAAGGCGTATTTTGGGATGGGGAGGATGGGGGTGTGAAGAAGGCGAAACTTACTGCGGGGAAAGCCAGGGCTTTTGCCTGGCTTAACTCGACAAAGAGTGCCGAGACGATTTGGGAGTCTCTTCCCCTCAAAGGTACAGGGCATGCGTGGGGAAAGGAAATATACTTTGAGGTCCCTGTCAAAATGGGGGAAGAGAACGCTCGGCAGGTCGTAAACTTTGGTGACCTGGCCTACTGGCCTCAGGGAAACTGTGTTTGCGTCTTCTTCGGACCGACCCCTGCCAGTCAAGGAGACGAGATTCGTGCTGCCAGCCCGGTCAATATCCTGGGGAGAATCATAAACGATCCCAGGGTTTTTGAAGATATCTCGGAAACCGAAGTCCTTATTGAGAAAGTGGAAAGCGGTGTAGAGAGTATCGCTATCGGGACTGATGAGCATACTCCTTTGGTTGACGCAGTAAGGCAGTACCTGGATGGCAAAGGCCTCAACTACAAGCTATACGAGCCTGGCCCCTGGCCTGACATAGCCGAAAAGGTGGGCAGAAGTGTGGCTTGGGGAGAAAGCGATGAAGGGATACTTTTCTGCCACACAGGTACCGGAGTTTCGCTGGCAGCCAACAAGGTTCCCGGAGTGAGGGCCGCGCTCTGTCATGATGCTGCTGTCGCCAGCGGAGCACGCAAGTGGAACCATGCTAACATATTGGTCATGGGACTGAGCTTCACTACACCTGAAATGGCGCGGCAGATATTGGATGCCTGGTTCAGCACTCCCTTTGATGAAGAGGAGGCAGCTAACGTGGCCAGGGTGGCGGAAATCGAGCGCCAGAATTCAATCTAGCCAGGCATGCTAGCCATAACCCAAGAAACCCAGTCCTCAATCCCCTGCCCCGTGGTGCAGGAAAGCTGAAAGACCTCAGCTTTGTGGTTTATCCCCTTAACGGCTTTGGAAAACCCCTCAAGGTCGAATTTTGAGTAGGGCAGAAGATCGATCTTGTTCACCAGGACAACGTCCGCTATGTTGAACATCAGAGGGTACTTATAGACTTTGTCGTCACCTTCAGGCACGCTCAGGATCAGCGCTTTCTTGTTCTCCCCCAGCTTGAACTCCCCGGGGCAAACGAGATTGCCCACGTTTTCAATGAACAAGAGGTCGATGTCCTCCAGAGGTAGGCTGTCAAGGGCGCGGTTTATCATACCGGCATCCAGGTGACATTCCCCCCCGGTGTTTATCTGAATTACCGGCACCTGTTCCTGACTTATCTTCTCCGCGTCTATAGTTGAACTTATGTCTCCTTCGACAACAGCCATTCGTACCTTGTCCTTCAGCCTCCTGATTGTCTCCAGGATGAGGCTGGTCTTACCGGACCCGGGTGAGGACATGATGTTTATCAGGAAAACCCCCTTGCTATCCAGTACACCCCGGTTTTTCTCCGCCATCTGCTCGTTGACGGTCAGGATGTCTTTTAAGACCTTTACCTCCATTCGTACTGGGTTTCCCCCTTTGTCCCTTGATATTTGTCGATCTTTACCTTTCTTCGGTTCCATCCTATTCTACCTCGATGCTTTCTACGTAAAGCTCGTTGCCGGCTATGACTTCCAGGCTGCTATTGTGGCAACTGGGGCAGGACCAGTCGAGTTCCTTAAGAGCGAAAACCTCTCCGCACTCGCGGCAGCGTGCTTGTGTCCGGGTGTTCTCAAAGGAGAGGGTGGCTCCACAGGCAATTGTATCTTGGCTCAGGAATCCAAAGTAAAACTCTACGGATTGTCCAACTATGCCGGACATCTCTCCTATTACCAGGTTGATCCTCTGCACCCTTTCGGCTCCAACCTTCTTCGCCTCCTCCAGGACGAGATCAAGCATGCTTTGGGTGATAGCAAGTTCATGCATTTTTGTATTGGCTATGCTACAAGAAGCATCTTCAGCGACGAGACGGAGGGTAAGACAAGTCACCGCGCTGAGGCCTTGGCAATCTTAAGCCCGCAGAATCAGGCTAGTAACAGGTGCTACAGCTAGTGGCAGCGCAGCCGCTGCAACCACTTCCGGTACCGGCTATTGGCGTAGATCCTGAGTCACCGGACTTATTGAAGGCGCTGAAGGTAG
>JAUWXW010000029.1 GCA_030616195.1 Chloroflexota bacterium
ACGCCACCGCCATGCTAATGAATGACCTGAGTTTGGGCGTAGATGAGGGGGAACTGGTCAGCCTGGTGGGGCCAAATGGCGCTGGAAAGACAACGCTGCTTCGAGCCATAACCGGACTGGTGAGATGGGAGAAGGATACCATGAAGGGGGCGCGGGCCGGAGACATAACCATTGAAGGCACCGTGCACTTTGCTGGGGAGAGGATCGATAGTCTGCCGGCGCATGAGATTGCGACAAGAGGCCTGGTTCATTGCCCGGAGAGAAGCAGGCCCTTTCGAGAGATGACAGTTACTGATAATCTGAGGGCCGGCGGCTATCTGTGTGGTGACAGAAGAGAGTTACAGACAAGGTTGGAGATGGTTTATCAACTGTTCCCGGTACTAAAGGAGAGGGGGAATCAGATATCTGGAACGCTATCCGGCGGAGAGCGACAGATGCTCTCTATTGGGAGGGCCTTGATGATCCATCCCAGGCTACTGTGCATCGATGAGCCTTCAACCGGGCTCGCTTCCAGGCTGAAAGCGGACTTATTTGAGCGCATAAAGGAGATTCCACGTTCGGGTATCGCCGTGCTCCTGGTTGAGCAAGATGTCAGCGCGGCGTTTCAATTGGCCAGCAGAAACTACGTTCTTTCCCATGGAAGGGTGATCGCCGAAGGCACAAGCGAGGAACTGCTCAAAGACGAGACCATCAGAAAGACGTATTTGGGCTTATAGCTCAATATTTCCTAACCCAAGTCTGCCCTGCACACCCGGCATGACCTGCGGGTGGCCACGTTTCGCAACTTGCATCGTGGGCACACCTTCTCGATCTTGTCACGCACTCTGGTGGTCAGCCCCTCAGGCATAAACAGCAGGACCAGCAGCACGATGATGGCAATGAGCAGCATTCGCATCTCGGGCAAAGTAGTCCCGGGCAAATCACGCAGGTACTCCGTGAGCGGGACGAGGATGAAGACCCCCACTATGGGCCCGTAGATGGTGGCGATTCCCCCAAAAACTGCCCATATGATGGCCTGAAACGATAGCATGAGTTCCAATGTTGATGGCCCGGCAATCCTGATAAAATGGACGTAGAGACCCCCAGCAACCCCGGCAAAAAGCCCGCTCAGACAAAAGGCCGCCAGCTTGTATTTGGTCGTATTTATTCCGGATGCCCTGACCGCCACCTCATCTTCCCGAATGGCGTGAAAAATGATGCCAGTCTTGGAATCGGTGATCTTCCACATTACAAATCCGAGGATGATCATGACGGTGACTGCGATATAGTAATCGGTCTGTCGCGAGCCGGAAAGCCGGTCTATGCCGGAGACGCCCAACTCACCACCGGTGACACTGGGGATAGTGAAGACGATCCCGGTCAGGATCAAGGGAAAGGCCAGGGTGGCGAGGGCCAGGTAGGGGCCCCTCAGTCTGAGGCAGGGCACTCCGACAATCAGTCCAGCCAGCACGGCAGCAAATGCCCCTATAGGGATAGTCAACCAGGGGGGCAAACCGAAGTTCAAATTGAAAATGGCAGATGTGTAGGCAGCAACCCCGAAGAAAAGGGCGTGTCCCAGATTCATCTGGCCTGTAAAGCCGGATAACAGGTCCCAGCTGGCGGCGAAGATGGCAAATATGCTAGCCAGTATGAAGATGCGGAGAGTGTACGGCTCCGACGTTATCACTGGTATCAGAAGGAGGGCCAGGCAGAAAAGCAAGACCATCGTCCTGCTGGGAAGGACTAGTATCTCCCCTCTCAACTCCTTATATACCCTACCAAAGTAGGTGCTTATGAGGCTCATCATCTTTCTTCCTCGAAGGTTACTCCAAACAGGCCTTCAGGCCTTATCAAGATAACGACCAACATGATCGTCAGCGCCACAGCCCCCTTCAAATAGGCACCCGAAGGGGCATAGAAAACGACCAGAGTCTCAGCAAAGGCCAGGATAAAGGCCCCCAGCAAACTCCCCTTGATGCTCCCTAAACCCCCCAGGACGACCACGGCCAAGACCATCACCAACGGGTGCATCCACATGTGCGGCTGCAAAACGAACAACGGAGCAACCAGTGCGCCAGCGATAGCTGCCAGCGCTACAGCTATGGCCATGGTTATCATTCCTGTTCTGGCCACGTTTATCCCCATCAGATTGGCCACTTCTCTATCTTGAGCCGTCGACCTGATGGCAATTCCCAGCTTGGTTTTCATCAACAGGACCCATATACCCAGAAGAAGGATCAGGACTATCCCAAAGGTCAATATCTCTTGATAGGTGACTTTAACCCCCAGGATCTCCGTAAACCCTGAAATCAGGCTGGGAACCCCGCGAAACTCACCGCCATACCCCAGGAGCATGGACTCCTGGATAATCATGGCGAGGGCTATGGTCACTATCAATACCGTGGTCTCATGTTCACGTACGCGGGCAATGACCAGCTTGTAGCTGAATACTCCTATGATGGTTACGGCCATTACCGAGAGGATGACGGATAGAACGAGATTCAGACCGAGGGAACTGGTGAAGCTATATATGAGGTAGGCGGCCAGCATGTAAAATGCGGTGTGGGCCAGGTTGATGATGCGGGCTACCCCGAAAATGAGGGAGAAACCAACCGCCAACAGGGCATACACGCCCCCGATTATCAATCCGTTGATTATTACGGCTTCAATCATTGTTCACTTGAGCCGCGTCAATAAACACAGATATACCCCCTCGGCAGAGAGGCATATCCAGCCGAGGGGATATACTCGGACTAATGCATTATGGCAACCCGTGGCAAGCGGTATGACAGATAATATCTACTATTATCGGACGGGCCGAAGCACCAGTACCACCACGTTTCTACATCCACGGTGGCAGCACGTAGTCTACACTGCCTTCATAGGCTACGCCTTCCCATTCTCCTCCAGGAGGAGGCCAAACGCACCTCATCTCCCCGTCCAGCCACTGGATGCCGACGGCGGTTACATAGCCCGGACCCCAGGTTAGATCATGATTCTCGGTGAACACTATCCTGCCTGCGCCTCCGGTGCGATCGGTCTTTTCAAGTTCAGCAACAACGGCGTCGCTGTCTAGGGTGCCGGCACTTTCAATGGCTGCCTTCAGGATGTAGAGCGCTTCATAGGTGCCGGCATTATATGTGGGAGGCTCTCCGACCCTATCTACGAAGCTATCGAAAAAGGCTATGGTTTGGTCGGTGATCTTGACCCGGGCTAACATATTCAAGGTAGTCTCATAATTGCCCAGTTCGCCTGTCGCATCCCAGAAGCCCCCGTCCTGGGCCTCAACGTTTATTCCCACCGAAGCCGCCGGTATTTGCAACTCGCCCCATTTCTTGGCATATTGGAGCCCCACTGGACCGGAGAGTGCGGTGAAGATTATGTTGGCCCCGGCATTTTCTATGGCCGTCAGCTCAGACGTTACCTGGTCGGTTGTGGAGGAAATCCGCCATTCTCCAACCACCTCCATACCCAGGCCAGGGAGATTTGCCTTCGCCGCGTCAACTATTGAATTCGCCCACACCGCCTGCTCGGCCAATATAGCCACCTTTGGCGGAACTCCGAGTTCAGCCACTATCTTCCCGGCCACCATCCCTAGAAGCGCGAAGCTGACCTGACCAAGGTCTTCGGAGTTTACTGGGATAACCCTGAACCAGTACTTGTACCGGTCATAATCCTCGGTCACCCGTGTGTTTAGCTCGGTAGTGGAGGCACCGCAACCGAGGAAAATCTTCTTATAATCCATGGCAACGTCTTGCATCGCAAGTACCGCCTCAGTCCTGATGCCGCCAACGACGAAGTCCACCTTGTCAACAGTTAGCACCTTTTCCATTGCACTGGTGGCATCTGGAACGCTGAAGAGTTCGTTGGAGTTGGCCATGGTCAGTCTGACCCTGTACATCTCATCTCCCACCAATATGCCGCCTTCAGCATTTATCTCCTCAGCCGCCATCTGAGCCCCATACCAATGGTGTTCGCCGTGCATGTAAATCATCGGGCCAATTACGCCTATCTTTATCTCCTTCGTTTCTTCTTCATCAGATGGCCCGCAGCTCGCCGCCGCTACTATTAGACAGGCAACCAACAGGATAATGACCCTTTTCATCACCATCTTCATGTCCTTAACCTCCTTGGTTTATTTTAATCCTAACGTTGTCCAGTCCGAGCTGCAACCATCATCCCTTTTCCCCAGGTTGCAGCATCAGACTACTCTGCCAAGAACACTCTCCGCCTGCACTTAGAAGAAGCATGCCTCTATTATAACGCTCAATACTTCCGAGTCCACAACACGCCCGATGAGTCGCAAATGCAAGAGTCGAGTTGGCTGAGAATATCATTAGGCAGCGCTGTTGTCAACCTTAGAGCCAGATGGTATCGCCCCGGCCTGCCGGGCGAAGAACCCCGGAGTGGCTCTTTCTTGGTGGACACGGGTGTACCTGCGCCACACGAAAGATGGGTTGCGCCATCGAAGAGTAGCCTTTATAATAGCCGAAACCAGGAGATAAACAAAAAGGCTAACCAGTAGAAGGCGTACGTTTGTCCAACCATTTGCGGCCAATTTGTTACCCCAGCACCGGCGGGAGAAGAGCCGGTTATCTGCGCAGCATCACAGTCCGTTGTCAGGATACTTCGCCACAATGGCTGCCTTTCTTTCCCCTCGGCGTGGTTGCCTTCAATCCGCAGCACCTTGCTCAGGGTAATTTGCCAGTTGAAGCACCGTGTCCAAGAATAGAGGGTAGAAGCTAGAGCAGTGCGAGTCCTGTTTATCACCACCCCCTACTCCGTCGAAGAGCATCCCATGCCTCCTCTTTCCCTGAGCTACCTGGCCAGCGTTCTGCTGGCCCAGGGCATTGAAGTGGAGATACTGGACCTGTTGACATCCAAAGCTTCCCCAGCCAAGATACGACGCAAGTTGGAACAGTACCAACCCGGGGTGGTAGGGACAACCTGTGTCACCATGAGCTTCCCGGCAGCAGCCCGAATTCTCAAGGTTTGCAAGGAGTTCGACCCCCGCATAGTCACGGTCATCGGCGGCCCCCACGTTAGCTTTGCCGCAGACGATACCTTCCGTCGCGCCCCTTGGATCGACGTCATAGTGGCCGGAGAAGGAGACATGACGGTACTCGAGCTGGTATCAGCCCTGGACAGGCGTACCGACCTGGCACAGGTTCCGGGTATCTTCCTTCACCAGGATGGCAGGGTGATCAAGACGGGCCCTCGCCCTCTAATCCAGAAGATAGATGAGCTACCCTTCCCTGCCCGCCATCTCCTGCCGCTTTCCAGGTATCGAGGCTTTGAGGCTGCCTGCTCCGTCATCACCAGCCGGGGCTGCCCCTATAGCTGCATCTTCTGCTCCGCCCCCAGGATGTTTGGCAAAAAGGTGCGCTTTCGCCATCCGGAGCGAGTGGTCGATGAGATAGAGCTCATCCACCGAGACCTCGGCTTCGACAGGGTGAACATCGTAGATGACACCTTTACCCTTAACCATCGCCACACCAAGGAGTTGTGCCGCGAGCTGATCCGCCGCAACCTACCTGTAGAATGGAATGCCTATTCTCGGGTGGACACCCTGACCGGGGAACTGCTGGAGTTGATGCGGGAGGCAGGCTGCACCTTTCTCGTATTCGGGATCGAGTCTGGCAGCCAGGAAATCCTGGACACCATTAAGAAGGGAATTACCCTGGAGAAAGTAAGAAGCGCCGCCAAGCTCACCTCAGCAGCAGGCATCAAAAGTTTCGCCTCCTTTATACTGGGACTGCCCGGGGAAACTCCAGAAACCGCCCATAGAACTCGGGCACTAGCTAGAGAGCTATTTGAAGGCTATGGCATCCAATACGGGTTCCATTTCCTGTCACCTTTTCCCGGAACAGAGGTGTATGATAAAGCAGACGAGTTCGGTGTTCGTATCCTCACCAGGAATTGGGCCCGCTACAATGCCAACGAACCTATCACCGAAACTACACCGGCCAGCCTTGCCACTGTAAGGGAGATAGTGGCTGGCTATGATCGGGACATCGTCCTTGCCTGGGGAAGCATCAGGGAGATGGCTGAGGCAGGTGACGAAGCCTGCGCCCAGTCTCTGCGGGTACGGCAAACCAGCGATTTTGTGTGGGAGCTGCTGAAAGGGGATCTCATCGAGAGCCTGGGGAAGACAAAGGGAAGCACCCGTCCACAGGAAGCCGAGGAGAAGCTGGTAGAAGTGCTTTCCCCAAAGGTGGGGGCTTCCCCCGATGTGGCCAGGCGTGAGATCGGCAAGTTGTTACAAAAGGGACTTCTGAAATCAGAGCCATCCGATAATGGCTTCACCTGGCGGTGGGCCTGAAGTTCTCGCCCACGGAGGCCCCCGGTGCCGCAGCACTGCACCCGCTTTAGCAGAGAAAACTCAGGAACGTCTTCATACTGCCAGGTCACGTCTCTCGAAGGCCACCAAGGCCACACCAAGGAGCAAGACGATGAGCCCTAGCAGGACGGCGGCATGTCCCAGGCTGAGCCCGTTCATAAGGGGCTCCGCGGCGCTGTAGTAGTAAAAGGGGGAGAGTTTGCGGTAAGGCTCCAGCATCTCGATGGACGCCCCAAACCCGTTCAGGAAAAAGGTCACTACCCCAAGACCAGCGGCCACACCTATACTGAGTCCCCGCTTGCCGCTAATGCACGCTATGGTCAGCGCCAGGGCGCCAAAAACCAGCCCCAGTAGAACACAGCTCAGCGACGCCTGAAGCATTCTCCCCACACTGATATCCACCCCAGCAATTGACGCACCGATCGCCAACCCCAGCCATAGGGCCAAAGCAGCTACCACGGTTATGATCACCATAGCAGCGGACTTCTCTATCACTAGGCGCCACCGCGGCAGTGGAGTGGACATTAGCAAGTCGAGGGTCCCCTTCTCCTCCTCCCTAACGATCGTGCCACCACCAAAACCAACTGTCAGCATCAGGAGCAGCAGCGGCGCCATAAAGAAGAAGACCTCGCTCTGGAGGTAGCCTTCCGCCGAACCCAGGTCTTCCACATCTATAAATGCCGCATAAGACGAAGACAATTGCTCCACCAAGTCCTCATACATCCCAGAGTCACCTATGGTGGGATAGAGGACTATAACCCAGAGCCCCACCCCAGCCAGGCCAATGCACCACCACAGCATCGCCCGGCGCCAATCTCGCAACGTCTTTAAGAACACGTTACTCAGCATGTTCCCCACCTTGCCCGTAGTAGGTCAGAAAGATGTCTTCCAGGCTCGGCTCATGGCTGATCAGGTCTACCACCTGAAAGCCAGCTACAGCCTTTATGAAAGGATCCAGCGCTCCCATCACCGTACAGTGCAGGGTGTTATTCTCTATTCGCAGGTCAGACACACCAGGCAAGTCAGCGAAGATTCCTTCGGGCACGGGGCCAGCAAAGCGGACCTCCACGTGTCGCAACGCCCGCTCCTTCAGAGCAGCCACATGCTCAACATCAATAAGGCGACCCTCGCGGATGATACCCAGCCGGTCGCACACCCGCTCCACTTCCGGCAGGTTGTGTGAAGACAGGAACACCGTCCGCCCCTCATCGCGAAACTCAGTTAGCAAATGGTAAAGCTCCTGCTGCATCAGCGGGTCCAGGCCGACGCTTGGCTCATCCAGGATCAACAGCTCGGGCCGGTGCATAAAGGCCTGGATGAGTCCAATCTTTTGCCGGTTGCCCCGGGATAGGGAGCGGACGGGCTCTGAGAGGTCGCTCTTCAGCCGCTCCGCCAGTTCCTGGACAAGTTCCCACTTTACGCCGCCCCGCAGGTGGCCAAAGTAACGCAGAAACTCGGCGCTGGTCATGTTATCATACAGCGCCAGCTCGTCAAGCACGTAGCCAATGCGCTTCCGAATGTCTCGACTCTGCTGGCGTACGTCCAACCCGAAGATGGTAGCCGACCCGCGAGTCGGGCGGATAAAGTCCAGCAGGGTACGAATAGTGGTCGTTTTGCCAGCGCCATTTGGGCCAAGGAATCCAAAGATCTCGCCCTGCTCCACCTCAAGGTTGAGGTCCAGCACACCACGCTTCTTGCCGTAGAACTTGGTGAGGTTTTCAGTGCATATAACCTTGTCCATGGCTATCTCGTATGGCACTCCTAACTAAGTCAGCTCAGAAGGCCGCCTTTTTCGATGTTCAACCAGATGGGGAGGGGGCACGACGACGCAAACGCTCGGTCAGACTGTAGAGCACCGGTATAACCAGCAGAGTCAACAGGGTCGATGAGAACAGTCCACCTATGACCACCACTCCCAACTCGGCAGCCAGGAGCACGCCCCCACCGAGACCAATGGCTAAGGGAACCAGAGCAATCATGGTGGTTATTGCCGTCATCAGTATGGGGCGCAGACGGATGCGGCCAGCATCCATGAGAGCATCGTGGGTACTGTAACCCTCCTTGCGGCGGTCATCCACAAAGGTGAGCAGAACGATGGCATTGGTGAGCACAATACCCACCAGCATCAGGATGCCCACCATAGCGGACATTCCCACCGGTTTTCCGGTGACAAGCAATGCCAGCACTGCTCCGATTGAGGCCAACGGCATGGAGACCATGATCAACAGAGGGGTAAGCCAGGAGCGGAAGCTGATGGCCAGTACGACGAAGACTAGCCCTATGGCAATGACTATGGCTTTATACATATCGGAGAAGCCTTCCATCATCTGCTCTGCCACACCCCCCATCTTGATCTCATCTATGCCGTCGCCAAGCTCCAGGTCATCAATCATTTTCTGCACTTCTCGATTGACAGCCCCCACATCATCCGCTACGATGGTGGCGGTTATGGTCCCGGCGTACCCTCCCTCAGCGCGGTTATACTCTGCATATTCGAACTCCACATCAGCCAGATCACCCAGCTTCATGGGGCTGTCGGCTCCAATCCTCAGCCCCTGGATAACCTCTATATCACCTTCACCCAAAGACTTAACTGCTCCTGGAACTGAAATCTGGGTGGGAGCACCGTCAATCGTCACGATTGGGCCCGTCTGGCCGAACTGGGCTATGGGCCAGCCAAAGCGCATCATGGCCCATTCCCCCTCCAACTGCCCCACCACCTCCCCCATATCATCCTGGCCGGTAAGCGCAGCGTATTGGGCCAGCCCATCGTCCTTCCACTCCTTGGAAGCGTCGCCCTTTTTTGTCACCAGTTCGCTTTCCAGGTTCTCTATGTCTCCTTTGACCTCCAGTTCTCGAATCATCTCGGTAAGAATTTCTGTCATGTCCTGGACCGGCTGAAGTTCACCCTCTTCTTCCCCGACAACCCGCACCTCCAATCCGCCACCACCCATCATCGCCTCCCCCGCGTCGCCCTCCACAACCGTGATTGTAGCAGGGGATGTCTGGAAGATAGGGCGGAACTTGTCACGCAGGGCATCGACCTGCTGCTCCACGTCAGCATCACCCGACAGCTCAATCATCAGGGTAGCCAGACCACCGCCGGTCCCCATTTCACCCATCAGGCTGCCCATGTAGGCATAGTAGTTCTCAATCTTACCTTCCTCTTGCTTGAGCTCCTCAACCTTCCCTTCCGCTTGCTTTATCGTCTCGGCTAAATCGAGGTCGTCTCCATAAGGCATCTGAATCTCCACGGTTACCATCTTCTCTCCGTGGCTGGGGAGAAAAGATGTCCCCAGCAGAGGGAGAATGAATAGGCTGACCAAAAGAAGACCCACCGCGATCACCAGGGTTATAGCACGATGACCTAGCGACCAGCGCAATGCCCTGGTATAGGCCCTGGTATACCAGTTGTCAGACCCCTCGAAGCCTACCTTTCTCATACCCATGAGGCTGGAGAGAGGTGGTACCAGCATCAGGGCAACAACGAGAGACGCCAGCAGGGCAAAGGTTACCGTAAGGCCGAAGGGGCGGAACATCTCACCTGCCAGACCGCCAACCAGAATCAGGGGTACGAATATGACCACTGTGGCAATGGTCGCTGAGGTGATAGGCATAGCTATCTCTTTGATACCGTCAATAGCTGCCTGCCTGAAGCCTTCGCCACGTTGCAAATGACGGTAAATGTTCTCCAGGGAGACTATGCTATTGTCCACTATCCTCCCCACGGCGATTGCCAGGCCACCCAGCGTCAAGATGTTAATGGTAATACCGAAGGCATACATCAGAAGAAAGGCAACTAAAATGCTCACCGGAATGGACACAGTAACGATCAGGGAAGCACGGAAGGCCCACAAGAACAAGATGACTATTATTCCTGCCAGGACAACGCCTATGATGGCATTGCGTGCCAAGTCGTTGATGCTTCTCTCGATGTAGTCAGATTGGTCCGTAACAACGGTGATGTTGACACCGGGGTAATCTTCGCTTGCCTCGAACTCCCTTATCTCAGATATGATGGCGTTGGCCACATCCACAGTATTGGCCTCGGGGTCCTTTCTCCAGATAATGCTCACGCTGGGGCTGCCATTGGTATAGGAAGTAGGCACCGGCTCCACAACGTCGGCCACGTCTGCCACACTGAGACCAGGATTGGATAATAAAGGAGCGTCTTTGATCGCCTGCAGAGACCCATACTCACTCTGTTCCTCTAGAGTGGACTTCAGCCAGTACACAGGGACCCCATTGGTATTCATGGCATCCACTTTGGGGATAACCAGGACATCTTCCTCACCGCCCTCTACCTCTACGGCTTTCATGAAGGGCGTCTCTTCTTGCAGGATGCCGTCAACGCTGGACACTCTGCCCACCAGGACTTCCGCTACGGCCCTCACTTGAGCACTGGTCATACCAGCGTCGCTGGAAACTGTCACCCACACCAGAGGAAACATCTCAAAGCTGATGCCGGTGACAACCAG
>JAUWXW010000045.1 GCA_030616195.1 Chloroflexota bacterium
AACCGTTACGGCAGGAAATGCCTCGGGGATAAACGACGGTGCAGCGGCTCTGCTCATAACTTCCAGGGAATTTGCCGAGAGAAATGGTTTGAAGATCAGGGCGTCAATAAGAGGCTATGCCTCCGGTGGGGTAGATCCCCAATACATGGGCCTGGGCCCAATACCGGCTACGCGCAGACTGCTGAAAAGGACAGGTTACACCATCAAAGATATGGATCTGATTGAGCTAAATGAAGCCTTTGCTTCTCAGACTATCGCTTGCATGAAAGAACTGGGCATTCCGCGCTACGGCGAAAGCAAGGAGTTCTGTGAGGCTGGCTGTGAGAATGTCAACCCTAATGGCTCGGGAATATCACTGGGACACCCCGTTGGCTGCACCGGTGCCAGACTACTGGTGACGTTGCTTTATGAGATGGAGAGAAGGGATGTTCAGCGGGGTCTGGCTACCCTTTGTATTGGTGGGGGGCAGGGGATGGCTATGATCCTGGAGCGGTAGAAAGCAGGGGCAATTCGTGAATTGCCCCTACATCTCTTAGTCGCCTCATTCAGGGCAGAGGCTGCCCCAGGGAATCCTACCTGTAGTCGTAAAATCCCTTCCCGGTCTTGCGCCCTAGATGTCCGGCAGTGACCATTTTCTTCAATATAGTCGGGGGGGCAAACAGGGGGTCCTTCAGTTCCTCGAACATGGCGCAAAGGATATAGTAAACCGTGTCCAGCCCAATGAAATCCGCCAGTTCCAGCGGACCCATGGGGTGGTTCAACCCCAGCCTCATGGTTTGGTCGATGTCCTCCTTGGTGGCCATGCCTTGCTCATAGAACCGAATGGTATAGATGAGATAGACCATACTCAGGCGGTTGGCTATGAATCCAGGTGTGTCCTGGCACAAGACCGTCTCCTTGTCTATGGACTTGCAAAATACCCTGGCGGTATCGATGGCCTCGTCTGAGGTAACCAGCGTTTTAACAATCTCCACCAGCCTCATCACCGGCACAGGACTGAAGAAATGCAACCCCAGTACTTGAGAAGGTCTGTTGGTTGTCATGGCCATGTCCAGTATGGACAAGCATGAGGTGTTGCTAGCCAGGAAGGCATGCGGAGGGCAAACCTTGTCCAGGCCAGCGAAAATCCTCTTCTTCTCCTCCAGGTTTTCGATAGCTGCCTCTATCACCAGGTCGCAATCCTTAAAATCATCCAGGTTGAGTGTGCCTCGTATGCGTCCCAGGGTGGCCTCTTTGTCTTCCTCGGTGATTTTCTCCCTTTTCACCGCCTTTTGTAAGGACGATGTAATGTTTGACATGCCCTTATCCAGAAATTGCTGTGCCACCTCCAGCACCGCGACGGGGTAGCCAGCCCTGGCACAAACCTCAGTAATGCCTCCGCCCATTAAGCCGCAACCTACTACACCTACCTTCTTAATCTCCATATGACTCCTTTCTCCTTCTTGCTCATTTCACGGCTGCCGGGATATCATTCAGAGTATTATTTCCCCTTGGGTTCCGATTTCCTCTTCTCCAGGAAAGCTTGCCTTGCCTCTTGGTGATCTTCAGTGGCAACGCAGAAATCCATTAGCTTTGTCTCCAGCCTTAAACCCTCTTCCAGGTTCATCTCAATCCCTTTATACATGGCCTCTTTTGCCGCCCTGACTGCCAAAGGAGGTATCTCGCAGAGCCTGTTAGCCCACTCCTCGGCGGTGGGGAGGAGTTGATCAGAAGGGACTACCTTATTGACCAGCCCTATGCGGTAAGCCTCTTGGGCATCAATGCGTCCTCCGAAGAAAATCATCTCCGCTGCCTTGGCTCTGGGGAGGAACCCAGAGGTTGATCCGGGCTATCCCCAGAGTCACTTCGGGGAATCCGAAGGTGGCAGTTTCGGCGGCGATCCTTAGATCGCAACCCAAGGCTAGCTCAAGACCTCCACCCAGAGCGTGCCCATTGATAGCGGCGATGGTAGGCTTCCATAGTTCCAGCCCGCGAAATAAAGTAGGTGGTACACGCCACCACTCATTGCGAATTTCGCCCAGCACAGGCAGCATCTCCTTGATATCAGCCCCAACGCAAAAAGCCCTGGCGCCGCTGCCGGTTATAATAGCTACCCAGCTATTGTTGTCATCTCTGAAGTCGACCAGTGCTTCGCTAAGTTCTTGAAAAGTCTCCGGGTCAATAGAATTCAAGGCTCGAGGCCGGTCTATGGTGATATAAGCGATTCTCCCTCGTTTCTCATATAAAAGCGCCATTTTGAGCCCTCCTGTAGCCAGTCTTACTGGTGGCGTCTTTCCTTGGTGTTAGCTGCCACGTTGAATGTGAACCACATTTGTGCAAACTGGCGGACTGAAACAAAAGCTGCTGCACCGAGCAGGGGTCAACCCGTAGGGTTGGGCGAATGAGCGGCAAAGCTGTGACGCAAGGCGCGCAGGGTAGCCAAATCGTCCAGCTTTGCCTCCTTGGCATAGCCCTTCAGGATTTGCCAGAATCCCTGCCTGGTAAGTCTTTCTCCAAGCCGGTTTAGGAACAGAGCCTGTTCCTCTTTGCGGTGCGCGAGCTGAGGGCGAGCTTCTTCCAGGTACCTCTGCAACGAGGGAACTGAATCTCGGTATACGCTACCGTTTCGCTCCCTTGAACCTTTTACCAAATAAGAAACGGAGTCCCCTTGTAGGTTTACATCCTCTAGATTAAGTGACATAAGCTCACGCACCTGCATACCAGTGGCGTAAAGGAGTTCCATCATCGCTTTATCCCGCTTTGCTTCCGGAGTGGGATGATTTTCAGGTTGTCTTAACAACTCCCTGACTTGAGGCACTGACAGAGGTCGGGGCGAGGTTTTCTTGACCCTGGGTGAACCGAGATTCTCAGTGGGAGATTTATGCGTCACCTTTGTGTTGACCAGGAACTTAAACAGGGATTTGGCTGACGCTGTCTTGCGGGCTACGGTTGCCAAAGCGTAGCCCCTCTCTTTTAGATCAAGGAGGTAGCTTAGAACAAGTTGACGATCCACTTCTGACCACCCACTTACACCCTTCTCCTGAAGGAAGTCTGCCAATTGGACAAGATCATTTTTGTAAGCAGCAACAGTGTTCTCGGAGAATCGCTTTTCCGTGGTCAGGTAGTCTAAGAAAGCCCCGATTTCCTGTCTCATAACTTCTCCTTTAGAGAGCTATTTGCCTTTACGGCGCCAATAATTTTAACACAGTTAGAACTAAAATGGTAGAATTGTTTTCAGCTATGCAACGCGAACGTCTTTATCAGCAGTTAAGAGCCCTGCCAACAAAGGCTGGCGTATATCTACTCAAGGACGGAGAGGATAACGTACTCTATGTAGGGAAAGCGGCCAGCCTGTACCATCGGGTGGGTTCCTACTTCAGCTCAGCTCATAATCTATCATCGAAGCTGCAAAAGATGGTGGCTCGGATAGCCGACTTCGAGTTTTTCGTCACTGATTCTGACCAGGAAGCAATCATACTGGAGTGTAATCTCATCAAACACTATCGGCCACCGTATAATGTGCGCCTGAAAGACGACAAGAGCTATCCTTACCTCAAAATAGACCTGGATGAGGATTGGCCCAGGGTGTACATCACGCGGCGTCTGGAAAAAGACGGTGCCAGGTATTTCGGTCCCTTTGCCAGTGCCGGGTCAGTGCGTAAGACTTTGGCTTTACTCAAAAGACTCTTCCCTTTCCGCAGTTGCAGAAAGGTAGTTGCTGGCAACGGGTCACGACCATGCTTGGATTATCACATCCACCGCTGTCTCGGCCCCTGCATTTCTGCGGTAAGCAAAGAGGAGTATCGGCAGGTGATAAACCAGGTCATTCTTTTCCTGGAGGGGAAGCAAGAGGTAGTAGTGCGGGAGCTACGCCGCAAGATGGCAGCAGCAGCAAAGAATTTGGAGTTTGAAAAGGCTGCCCTGATTCGAGACCAAGTCCGCGCTGTGGAAAAGGTTATCGAACGACAGAAGATCGCTTCAGCAGAAGGGGAAATGGATGTGATTGCCTTTGCCCAAGCCAGGGAGCAAGCCTATGTACTGGTTTTCCTTATCCGCAACGGGAAGCTTTTGGGCAGGGAACACTTCATGCTAGCAGGAACAAGGGGTGAAGAACCTTCTCCGATAATGACCAGCTTTGTACAGCAGTTTTACCACTCTGCTGCTTATATACCAGATCAGATACTACTTCAGTATCCTTTGGAAGAAACGTCCTTGGTTCAAGAGTGGGTGAGGAGCCGAAAGGGGGCGAAGGTCGACATCCGGGTGCCGCGGCGGGGGGTAAAGAAGGATCTAGTGAATATGGTGGCTGAGAATGCCCGCCAGGGTCTGGAGCAAATGAGGATCAAGTTGCTTGCCGAACCTGATGTCCTGGCCACTGCGCTAGAAGAGCTAAAGAAGTATCTTTTGTTACCCTCGTTTCCTCATCGGGTGGAATGCTACGACATCTCCAATATTCAAGGAGCCTATGCTGTGGGGAGCATGGTGGTTTTTGAAGGAGGACAGCCAAGAAAATCTCACTATCGGCGCTTCAGAATTAAGTCGGTGGCAGGAGCCAATGATTACGCCATGATTCAGGAGGTACTGAGGAGACGCTTCAAGAGGAGCGCCACCGAACCCCCAGGGAGCACCTGGGAGATGATTCCTGACCTGGTACTCATTGATGGTGGTAAAGGACAGCTTAGCGCTGCCCTGGAGGTGATGAAAGAGGCTGGGGTCGATTCTATTCCCTGTGCCAGCATTGCCAAAGAAAATGAGGCCACATTCCTGCCCCGGTCAACCGATCCTGTAATGCTTCCTCGCGATTCAGCCGCTCTCTACTTTCTGCAAAGGCTAAGGGATGAGGCACACCGTTTTGCCCTGGGGTACCACCACAAGGTGCACCACCGGGCCTCTTTGGCCTCACCCCTTGATGCCATCCCTGGAGTCGGAGCTAAGCGAAAGCGAGCTCTGCTCAAGCGGTTTGGCTCCACCAGGAGGATCAAAGAGGCATCAATAACAGAACTGGCGTCGGTGAAAGGGATGACCAGGTCGGTGGCGGAGAGGGTGAAAGAATACCTCTAAATGTGACGACCGGACTACTTGCCTATAGTGAGGGATACAGGCGAATTCTCATTACTAATTTCTGAACGATATCGCATCCTTGCATTCTTGCCCCTGTTATGGTATATTTATTTTGAATTTGGGTTGCGCGTGGAGTGGGTATCCCCCACTTCTTTTGTTACAGGAGCCGTAGGAGGGGAGGTGTGAGCAGGAAATGAAGACGGATTTTGTGATCGCTCTCACGCAATTAGCGGCTGAGAGGAACCTACCTAAGGAAGTCATCCTCAAGACCCTAGAGACGGCTTTGGTCCCCATTTTCAAGAAGACTAATTTTGCACCTGATCAAGATGTCTTTGTGAGGATCGCACCCCAAACAGGAGACGTCAGAGTGTATGCCCGAATGGAGGTGGTGAAAAGAACTACAGATCCCCGTCAGGAGCTGTCGCTGGCTCGGGCAAGAAAGATAAGAGCTGATGCTCGACTCGGGGATATGATTGAGGTGGAATACACTCCGGCTAATGCTGGACGTATTGCCGCTCAAACAGCGAAACAGGTGATGCTGCAGCGACTGCGGGAG
Organism: Chloroflexota bacterium; assembly: GCA_030616195.1. The sequence continues at coordinate 5,597 of JAUWXW010000045.1, forward strand.
GCACAACGTGATGCCATCTTTGGAGAATATGCTGATAAGGAAGGGGACATTGTCAGTGGCGTTGTACACCTCACCGACCCGAAGCAGATCATTGTTGACATAGGAAGAGCCGAGGCAATACTCCCTTTGGCTGAGCAGGTGAGTACAGAACACTACCGGGTGGGGCAGAGGCTTAAGCTGTACCTGGTGAGAGTAGCGAGGGGCAATAGGGGGACTCAACTGGTGGTATCGCGGACGCATCAAAATCTGCTGCGCCGCCTTTTTGAACTGGAGGTTCCTGAAATCTACACCGGCACAGTGGAGCTTAAGGCTGTTGCCCGTGAACCTGGGTATCGAAGCAAGGTTGCTGTTGCGGCTCGCCAGGAAGGGGTGGATGCCGTTGGCTGTTGCCTCGGGCTTCGCAGTATCAGAATCCAGAATATCATCAAGGAGCTAAATGGAGAGAAGATAGACGTAATTCAATGGCATCCTGACCCCGCAGTTTTCATTGCCAGTGCTCTAAGCCCTGCCTCGGTGGTGAAAGTGGAAGTAGGTGAAGAGGAGAGGAATGCCAACGTTATTGTTCCCGATAAGCAACTTTCCCTAGCCATCGGGAAAGGGGGGCAGAATGCCCGGCTTGCCGCCAGGCTTACTGGCTGGCGAATTGATATTAAGAGTGTCTCCATGGTGGGGGTAGAAAAGCCCGCTGAACGGGTAGAAGAAGTTGTGGAAGAAGCTGGCATAGAAGAGCTTGCTCCTAGCGAGATAGTGTCGGCAGCTGAAGCTGTAGCGGAAGCTGCGGTACAGCCGGTGGCCGAAGAAATAACCGCCGCGCCGGTTGGGGAGGTGGCCGATGTGATCCCAGCTTCAGCAGAGACGCCATCTGAGGTTGAAGTTGAGGAACCTGTCAGAACCTATTCCGTTGAGGAGATACTTTCCCAGATAGAGGCGGCTACTGGAAGAGCTCAAAGTCGCTATCCTGAGCGAATGCCAATGCCCAGGTCTGAGCCCAAGGTTAAGAAGGGGAAGAAGGGAAGTGCTCCTGATGACGAGTTATTAACGGAGAAAGCCAAGCCTAAAAAGGCGGTTCGACGCCAGCGTGTATCAGATGAGGAATCAGATCTAGATGAGAAATCAGAAGAGGAGATACTTTCCCAGATAGAAGCGGCTGAGAAATCAGAAGAGGAGATACTTTCCCAGATAGAAGCGGCTGAGAAATCGGAAGAGGAGATACTTTCCCAGGTAGAAGCGGCTGAGAAATCGGAAGAGGAGATACTTTCCCAGGTAGAAGCGGCTGCTGAAACACCTCAAAGTGGCCATCCTGAGGTAGCGCCAATGCCTAAGTCTGAGCCCAAGGTTAAGCAGGGGAGGAAGGGAAGTGCTCCTGAGGACGAGTTATTAGTGGAGAAAGCCAAACCTAAAAAGGCGGTTCGACGCCAGCGTGCATCAGATGAGAAATCAGAAGAGGAGATACTTTCCCAGGTAGAAGCGGCTGCTGAAACACCTCAAAGTGGTTATCCTGAGGTAGCGCCAATGCCCAGGTCTGAGCCCAAGGTTAAGAAAGGGAAGAAGGGAAGTGCTCCTGAGGACGAGTTAGCAACAAAGAAAACCAAACCTAAGAAGGTGACTTGAGGCCAGCGCACGTCAGGAGATGATTCAGGTTTAGGTGAGAAAGATGAAGACCGATAGCACAGGTCAACCACTGCCCCTCAGGCACATCCCACAGCGCACCTGCGTTGCTTGTCGTGAAGTTAAGCCAAAGCGCCAGTTGATCCGGCTGGTCTATGGTGTCGATGGCACAGTAGACGTAGACCCTTCAGGGAAGAGGGCGGGGCGAGGCGCTTATCTTTGCTACTCGTCGGATTGTTGGGAGAAAGGACTGAAAAAGAGTAAACTGGAGCATGTGCTGCGGGGGAGAGTGAATGCCGAGAGCTGGACAGGCCTTCTAGAGTCTGGCAAGAGGCTCTGCTCTGATGATAAAGGCAATGACTCTTGCTAACATGAAGGGATTGAATGGCGAAGACTAGCAAGGAAGCAAAGCAATCTTCCAAAGCGGAACGCCAGGTTGAGATTCCGCCGTTTCTAACAGTACAGGAACTGGCCAATTTGCTAGAGACGAGCGGGGTGGAACTGATAAAGCAATTAATGCAGAGTGGCTTCATGGCAAATCTCAACCAGACCCTCGATTATGAGACCGCAGAGATAATAGCCTCAGAACTTGGTTACGAAGCAATAGAGAAAACGACTCCGGGGCCTAGTGTGGCTATCAGGGCGGGGCTGGAAGGGCAAGAGCTTCAACCACGTCCGCCTGTAGTCACCATTATGGGCCATATCGACCATGGCAAGACCAAGCTTTTGGATGCTATTCGCCAAACAAATGTAATAGACACCGAAGCGGGGGGTATCACCCAGCACATTGGTGCCTATCAGGCAGAGGTAGATGGCAGAAAGATAACCTTTCTAGACACGCCCGGTCATGAGGCTTTTACTGCAATGCGAGCCAGGGGGGCAAAGGCAACAGATATCGCTGTCCTTGTAGTAGCTGCCGATGATGGGGTAATGCCGCAGACCCGAGAGGCCATAGCCCATGCTCGGGCTGCTGGGGTTGCTATTGTAGTGGCCCTGAATAAGATTGATAAGCCTGATATAAATCTGGAGCGGGTGAAGCAACAACTTGGTGAGGAAGGTTTGGTTATTGAGGAGTGGGGCGGGGATATTATCTGTGTCCCCGTTTCCGCCAAGATGAAGCAGGGTGTTGCTGAACTTCTAGAGAACATACTTGTTGTTGCCGAGATACTGGAACTGACAGCGAACCCAAATTGCCTGGCTAGTGGGGTGGTCATCGAGGCAGGACTGGATAAGACAAGAGGAGCTCTGGCTACGCTCTTGGTACAAAATGGCAGCCTTAAGCCGGGGGATCCAGTGGTTGTTGGTGATACTTGGGGCAAAGTGAAAGCCATGTTCAATGATGTCGGCAAGCGGGTTAAGAAAGCAGAACCAGCTACTCCGGTTAAGGTTTTGGGGCTGAATAGCATACCCCAGGCTGGTGACATGTTTGCAGTGGCTAACAGTGAGCGGGAGGCACGGACCTTTGCGCAAAAGCGGCAGGAGGAAAAGCAACTGAAGTCGCTGAGGCCAACCGCAACCCTCAGCTTGGATAGCCTCGTGACCGGAGGCGAGGAAGGGGAGACAAAGGTGTTTAACCTTGTTCTCAAGACGGGTGTCCAAGGGAGCATTGAGCCGGTAAAGGACTCCATCGAACAGCTGCAGACAGAGGAAGTTAAAGTGAATGTCATTCACTCTGGCAGCGGGGGGATTACCGAAGGTGACGTGTTATTGGCTCTGGTTTCCAAAGGGATTGTCATTGGCTTTGATACTGCGCCCACATTAGGTGCCCAGCGCTTGGCTGAATTAGAAGGGGTAGATATCCGTTGCTACGAGGTAATCTATGAGCTGCTAGAGGAGATAGAGAGGGCCATGAAGGGTATGAAGGAGCCCTCATATGTTGAGGTTGTCGAAGGACACGCCGAAGTGAGGATGGTTTTCTCCGCCAGTAAGTTCGGAAAGGCAGCCGGGGTCTATGTTACCGATGGGAAGCTAAGGCGAGATGGCCTGGTTAGAGTTACACGTCAGGGAGAAGTAGTCCACCAGGGCACCCTTACTAGCCTGAGACGCTTTAAGGACGACGCAAAAGAAGTGGCAGCAGGCTTCGAGTGCGGGGTGGGGGTAATGGGGTTCAAGCAGTTTGAAGAAGGCGACATAATTGAGGCTTATCGGATGGAGAGAGTTGATGAGTCGGCGCATTGAAAGGGTGAACAGCCTTATCCGGCAAG
>JAUWXW010000208.1 GCA_030616195.1 Chloroflexota bacterium
GCCCCGCAGTCGGTGATGCACTATGTGGTAGAGAGGGGATTCATCGCCGTTGACGGCGTGAGCCTTACCGTTGTTGACTACGACGCCACCTCCTTCAGCGTCTCCCTGATTCCCTATACTAAGGAACGCACCATCTTAGGCACCAGGCGACCGGGAGATATGGTCAATCTAGAGGTGGATATCATTGCCAAATACGTGGAAAAGACTAAACAAGGGAGTGGCGGCATAACCCTTGACTTCCTGAGTGAGCACGGGTTCTCAACTACCAGACCCCTTTTTCAAGCTAGAGAGGGAGTCTAGATGGCTCTAAACACAATTCCCGAAGCAATTGAGGATATTAAAGCCGGCAAAGTAATTGTCATTGTCGACGATGAAAGTCGAGAAAATGAGGGTGACCTGGCCATGGCCGCAGAGAAGGTCACCCCTGAGGCAATCAACTTGATGGCCAAGGAGGCAAGGGGCCTGATTTGTATGCCTGTTACTGGCAAGAGGCTTGATGAGTTGAGAATCCCCATGATGGTTCACGATAACACCGCTAGGTTCTCCACCGCCTTCACTGTATCCATCGAGGCAAAGCACGAGGTAACCACTGGTATCTCTGCCCATGACCGGGCAGCGACGGTAAAAGCAGTGATTGATCCCGCTACCAGGCCGGAGGACATAGCCCGTCCCGGGCACATATTCCCCATAAGAGCCAGGGAAGGAGGCGTCCTGGTACGTGCCGGACATACGGAGGCAATCGTCGACCTGGCCAAGTTAGCAGGTCTCTACCCTGCCGGAGTTATCTGTGAGGTTATGAATGATGACGGTAGTATGGCGCGTCTCCCTCAACTGAAGAAGATGGCAGCCAAGCACGGTATGAAGGTTGTTAGCGTGGCCGACCTCATCACCTATCGCCGCCGCAACGAGAAGCTGATACGCCGTGTAGCCGAAGCCACCCTACCTACCAGGTTTGGCGAGTTCACTGCCATCGCCTACAGGAGTATAGTCGATCCCGATGAACACATCGCCCTAGTGAAAGGCGATATCTCTGGTGAAGAACCAGTGCTGGTGCGGGTGCACAGCGAATGCCTCACTGGAGACGTCTTTGGCAGCCTTCGCTGTGACTGTGGCGAACAGGTTGCCATGGCCCTGGAAGATATTGCCGCTGAAGAGAGAGGGGTATTCGTCTATATGCGGCAGGAAGGTCGAGGCATCGGCCTTCATAACAAACTCCGTGCTTACGCGCTTCAGGACCAGGGGATGGATACTGTAGAAGCCAATGAAGTTCTGGGTTTTGCTGCCGATCTACGCGACTACGGCATCGGGGCCCAGATTTTAGTTGACCTTGGTGTGAAAAACATTCGTTTACTCACCAATAATCCCAAGAAGGTGGTAGGTCTGGACGGATATGGCCTCAAGGTGGTGGGCACTGTACCCATTGTGGCTCCGTTAAACGCCTACAACGCCTCTTACCTGGAAACCAAGGGCCAAAAGCTAGGACACCATTTTGTGCCTGAGCAAAAATAGGAGGAGATAATGGGCAAGCATTACGAGGGTGCACTGCTGGGAGAGGGCCTAAGATTTATGCTGGTTGTCTCTCGCTTCAACGAATTCATCTCGGTGCGGTTACTCGAAGGAGCCCAGGACGGTTTGGTCCGCCACGGTGTTAAAGAGGACGATATCGAAGTGGCCTGGACACCAGGTTGCTTTGAGATACCTCTTATCGCCAAGAAGCTGGCACAGTCAGGAAAATATGATGCCGTCCTGTGCCTTGGCGCTGTTATCCGTGGGGGTACGCCTCATTTCGACTATATTGCTGCTGAGGTGAGCAAGGGAATCGCCAAAGTGGGACTGGATACGGGTGTACCTGTCATCTTCGGCATAATTACCGCTGATGCCCTGGAGCAAGCCATCGAGAGAGCTGGGGCAAAAGAAGGCAACATGGGATTCAGGGCTGCTATGAGCGGTATCGAGATGGCAAACCTGGTTAAGAGTCTATAGGCAGTTTGCCCTTTTCGGTTCAAGAAGCGGGTGCCGCCCACAAGCGCTTCGAGCTTGTGGGTGTGTCACACGCACCGCACGCCATTCATGCATTTTGAATTGCAGGTAATCTCAGTCGGTCACCTTGTACACCATGTCTCCCCGCCTTACTCGATCAGGGACCTTGACCCCTACAGCATCCCCCGCCTTGGCTTCCTCCACATTCTGGTTCTGAATCTGCATCGACTCAACAACGGTCTCAAGATCAGTGGTGTGTCCGGTGATGTGGATCTTTTCCCCTACCTTAAGACTGGCTGTCAAATCGATGCCTGCGACCACCGGCCGAGCAAAGAAATCGCTCACTCTGCCGATTTCTACCTCCTCTGCCATGACGTATCACCCCCTCTCACATGAAAATTTAAAATTGAAAGTGCAAAATTCAAATGACTCAATGCAGAAGGTCAATTTTGATTTTTTCTTCTTGAATTTTGAATTTCCTATCTTTCCTTCTTAAGCGTTATTATGCTCGAGGCGAGGATATTAGACAACTCCTTCGCTTCTTCAAGCAGAGGATTAATCACCCCGTCGCTTTTCTTGCCGGCGTCCCGCAAGAGTTCCAACCAGAATTTGGTTTCGTTGGCTGATTTCAGAGCGTGGCTTAGAAAGTTTGAGAAATCCTTCCTTGAACTCCCTGCTTGCGCCTCTACAATGTTTGCTCCAATACTGGTACCGCTCCTCAGTAGTTGGTCACCAATAACCTTGCAAGTTCGATCACTAGGTAACGACTCTGTTAGGTCGATTACTCGTAATGCAAATGAATAACTGCGCTTCCTGATGTCCAATTCTACTAAACTCAAAATTCAAAGGCAGAAATCTAACTTTGAATTTTTCCTTTTGAATTTTGAATGCTCTTCACCTTCCTCTCAAGGCTGCCACGTTCCAACAGCACTGTATGACGGCACTTGAGGCACTTGATGCCGATGTCCGCCCCCAGCCTCACCACCTCCCATTGGTAGCTACCGCAAGGGTGAGGTTTCTTTAGCTGTAGTATATCGCCAAGTTCGACTTCCAGCAATACTCCACCCATTGTTTAACAGTCCCCGCCGTGATTCTACCTCGCCGATGAACCAGGGAGAAAGGAGTTAATTCGGCAGCGCAGCTCGTCAGCAGCCCGACGGGCTGCCAGCGCAAAGTCGCTCCCCTTCGAAGCATACAAGATCTGCCTCGAACTGCTGAAAATCGCCTTCTTACCTTCGGCGTCCACTCCATAGCGAACCGCCGAGTCCAGGCCCCCTCCCTGGGCCCCGATGCCCGGTATGAGCAGCGTCATCTCGGGACAGAGCTGCCTTATCTCTTTTAACTCTTCAGGATAGGTAGCGCCCACTACCAGGCCTATGTTATTGTTCTTATTCCACTCTTTAGCTTTTTGGGCCACCAGCTTAAAAAGGGGCTCCTGCTTGCTGTCCGGGCCTCCCGACCAGCAGGTTAGAGCCTGGAAATCGAGGGCACTGGCATTTGACGTCCGGCATAAAATGAACACCGCCTTGTCCCTATAGTTGATAAACGGCTCTATAGAGTCATAGCCCAGATAGGGGTTCACCGTAGCAGCATCAAAGCCAAGGGTTTCAAACAGAGCCTTGGCGTAGGCTCGGGCAGTATTGCCAATGTCACCCCGCTTGGCGTCTCCGATGACAGGGATGTCGTCAGGTATGTAATCTACAGTCTGCTGCAGTGCAGTAAGACCCTCGACGCCTAAAGCCTCGTAGAAGGCCAGGTTCGGCTTATAGGCGCATACCAGGTCCGAGGTAACGTCAATGATCGCCTTGTTGAAGTCGAAAAGTCTCATCTGGGGCATCA
>JAUWXW010000153.1 GCA_030616195.1 Chloroflexota bacterium
TTACCACTGGGCCAACAGCCCTTATGAGGAGGAGCTGCGCAACACCGGTATGCTTGGCGGCTCATGGTACGGCATCCGCCACTGCCGGGACCAGTGGTGGAACGAGCGCCCCCTGCCCGAGCTTGCTCGCTACCGCACTCCAATCGACGGGCTCTACCTCTGCCACCAGTCATCGGCGCACCCTGGAGGGCTGTGCCTGATGGCCATCCCCTACAACCTGATGCACATGCTGATCGAGGATGGCATCGCCGAGCCCGGCGACTGGTGGTACCCATCGCCTTGGTACATACCAGAGAGGGGGAAGAGATCAGCGATACCACGCTGAGGACAAAGAGGGAAAAGAGGATACCAAATGGGGGTATCAATGGAGTGGAGAGACTTGCTGACAGATGGTTACGGACGAGTGTTGGGTGTGCTGGAAAGTGCACTTATGGAGCTTACCGAGGATGATTTGAACTGGCAACCTCGTCCCGACTGCAATAGCATTGGCTGGCTAACCTGGCACCTAACTCGTGTGCAGGACGACCACATCGCCTCCCTGATGGGGGCGGAACAGCTCTGGACCAAGGATGGATGGCACGCCAAGTTCAACCGCTCGCCCGACCCCAAAGACCTTGGGTTTGGTCATAGTCCAGCGCAGGTAGCAGGGTTCAAATCTCCAGATATCCAGACGCTGCTCGATTACCATCAGGCAGTGCTGGAACGGTCGAAGCGTTACTTCCTCACCCTATCAAATTCTGACCTCGACCGGGAGCTTGATGAGCCATGGTACCAGCCGCTACCTACCGTCGGGGTGCGTCTCATTAGTGTCTTGAGCGATAGTCTTCAACACGGCGGCCAGGTAGCTTATGTGCGCGGTCTGCGTCAGGGCAAGGGTTGGCAAAAATATTAGTAACTGACCGTAACAAATAGACTGAAGAGACCCCTCATCATTACACAATCTGGCTGATTCTTGGATCATGTGGAGTTCGAATCCATAACGGCTGGCCATATTGTTCAATAGATAGAACTCCAGATATGGTTTTTCGGGCCGTGTTTGCCTTCGCTTAGATCAGCCTTGGTCGGCATTGCACAATTCGTCAGATTGTTAAACATTGATGGACATCCCACTATTGAACCGTTTCTTATGCCAACCAAATTCAGCATTAGGGGTGACAGAATAACCGGGGACAGGTATACCAGGAAAGGAAATAAGAGCAACTGCTACGGCACGTCCATCCGGCGCAGACGGCGAACCGTAAGCCAGAAGAATAGCAGTGTTACAACTGCCGCACCCACTAAAGCAGCCGGGAACTCAATCACTCTTTCGTCCAGCGTACCAAAACTCTCACCATCGATACCATTTATTATGGATAAGACATAGCCCCGCACGCTGAGGTATCGGACACCACTAAGAAGCGAAGTAACCAGAGCTTCCCACAGGAAGACATAAATGAGCGCAAAACCGAGAGCATGGCTGCTGATAAGACCAGCCCATATGAATATCGTGGCGTATGTTACCACTCCAACGGACAAGGCTATTGCGACTGCAAGCACAGCCTGAGCACTTCCTTCCGTCCCTATAAGCGTCGCTATAATGCCGCTGATAATTACCAGCAGGCCGCCCACAATTACGGATGCCAACAACTTCGGCAAAACTATCAGTGATCGGGGAATCGGTTTCAGTATCAGGTAGCTTAAGGTACGGTCGTCCAGTTCATGCCTGAACGCCGTGGTTGCCAGGACCATCATGATAATTGGCATAATGGCAGCGATGATCATGGCGTCAATAATGACGTTGGTGAATTCCTCTGCGAAATCGGAGTCATCACCGGCCAAAGCGAACATAAGAGCACTTAAGGCAACTGGAAGTACCGCCAATAATATTATTATCAGAAGTCGCCAGCGACTGCTCAGTTGACGAAGCGAAAGCAACAGGATTGGCTTCATTTAACGCTCCACCACATAGCTGAAAACACTTTCGAGCGACTCATCCAGGGGCTCCACGCGAAGCAACCTTATCCCCAGCTCCCGGGCGAGGTATGGTACCGACCGCTGGAGGGCAGATACATTACGGCTCAGAACGATTATTGCTTCATCGGGATCGATGGTGACAGAGTCCACTGCATCTGTTTGAATCAGTGCCGATGCCAGAGAACGTGGGTTGCCGACGAGGATGCGTACCCTGTACGGTCGCTGAGCCAGTTTCTCTCGAATGGCACGGATGTTCCCGGACGCAGCCAGTTTACCACTGACCATTAACAGGATACGATCGGCCATGATCTCTACTTCTTCTAGAATATGAGAGGATATAAGTATGGTGCGTCCCTCACCAGCAAGGCGGCGCATCAAGTCCTGGAACTCAATACGCTGGTGCGGATCGATGCCGTTGAGAGGTTCGTCGAGTATCAGTACTTCTGGATCATGGACGATTGTGGCTGCCAGCCGCATCCTTTGACTCATCCCGCGGGAATACGTACGTAAAGGTCGATCCTGCACCTCTGACAGCCCCACTGCTTCAATCGCGCGATCCACTGCCATTTTGGTGTGAGTTAATCCATGCAGTTGCGTAGCGAACTCTACAAACTGGCGCCCCGTGTAGAATCCATAGACCGCTTCGTGTTCCGACATGACACCTATTCGGCGGTACACCCCGGGATTCTCGCGCACTGGTTCGCCAAGCAGTTTCACCTCTCCTGCCGAAGTTTCGGACAGGCCCGCGATCATATGCAGTAATGTAGTCTTCCCCGCTCCATTAGGTCCCAGCAATCCAGTAATGCCCGGATATACCTGTAGAGAGACCTCATTCACAGCCACAAGGTTGCCGAACCACTTGGAGACACCACGGACATCGATGACAGGTTCTGTCGCAACTGACTCACGGGATTGCTCGGATATCGTCATACGCTCAACCTCCGATATCGTTGCCAGAGAACATAGCCCGGCCCGGCCGTCATTATCAGGTACCACAGGACCGGAATGCCAGTGGGCAGTTTTCTCACCTGCCTGGCAACCTGCGATTCGTTCTCATTATCCATGATCAAATCGCTGACGTGGCCAGGCACCTGTCCTATATCGACTAACGCCAACCACTTCCCCACCTCTCCCGTTCGAGGTTCACACTCTTCAAGTGCCCTCTCATAGCCCGGTGATTCTTCAGAAGGCAGGTCACTTTGGTCACATTCAGTCAGAATACCAGCAATAACAGCAGAGATGAAGAAGAGTCCGATGACGAAAGCTGCGGCATATGCCTTGCGGGTAGTGAAAGCGGATACAGCCAGTGGCAGAGTCGTGGTGAAAGTGGCTACTACCAATCCTGCACCAAGGAAGTACGGGACATCCATCCAGTTATCCCGCAGATAGCTCAGCGGTTCATCTGCGGCCAAGGTAAGCCCGCTGAACAGTATCATCTGCCCGGAGCAAATAAGGGCCAGCGAGACGGAAAAGAATGCCAGCCATCGACCGGCTATATAATCCGTGATTGTCAGCGGTCGCACCAGATACAGATATATGACACCGTCTCTCCGATCGGGGCAGAGGAGCCCAGGTGCAATAATAGCAGAGAAGAGAAGCAAAATAACCGAAATGATAACATAGTAATCAGCATGGTTAGGAATGTCCGCATCAGACCCTGTCTCGGCTGCAGCGAGTGACATTATCACCGCCATAAGTATGACGAAGGCGAAGAGCATTCCGGGCAAAATCTTTGCCTGGGTGCCTCGTCCCAGGCCAAGAGCGGTACGCATACCGTTTGTCCAGAGAGCTTTGCGAGCACGCATCCGACCTTCGCGAGGTCCCTTGTAGTGCTGATAGCCGAGGTCGAATACCTCACCACTATGTTCGGTCATTCTTGAGTACCCCGGAAAATATCGGCCAATCCATGGCGACGAGGAGCCAGACGACGGAGAGTGGCATCAGCCTCTACGACTGCGTCCCGAATGGTGTCGTATTGCTCTTCTCGTTCCAGTTCAACGACCACCAAGGGTCCCTCGACCTTGGCTTTCATACCTTCCCGTGTGAGGATCTTTACCATTTCATCTAGATTATTATCCACTTCGATGATGATATTCTGTGTTTCCTGAGTAAATCGAGAAACTGATCCCTCTTTCCCGATGTGACCCCCATCCAGAACAATTATGTGATCGCAGGTACGTTCAATATCACCCATCAGGTGGGATGAAAGCAGAATGCTGATACCGAATTCCTTGCCCGTGCGCCGGATCAAATCCAGCATCTCTTCTCGGCCACCCGGGTCGAGGCCAGAGGTAGCCTCATCCAGCAGCATCATGGCAGGATCGTGAACCAGGGCCTGCGCTAGCTTGACCCGCTGCTTCATTCCGGTTGAGAAGCTGCCCAGGGAGCGGTAGCGTTCCTCGGACAGTCCGACATGCCGCAATACATCAGCGGCCCTGGTTCGGGCAGACGCGGGTGGCAAGCCACTTACCTGCGCCATATGAGTCAGGAATTCAGAGGCGGTAGGATTAGGTGGCAAACAGTCGTGTTCCGGCATGTATCCCAGGCGGGCGCGGATTTCGACGGACTCATGAGCCTTTTTGCCCATCACTTCGGCAGAGCCGGCAGTGGGCTTGATGAGCCCCAGAAACAGCTTAATGGCTGTGCTCTTGCCGGCGCCGTTGTGCCCTAGCAACCCGGTTATTCCATCGTATACCTGGAAATCCACGGACTCAAGGGCTATGGTTGCGCCATAGCGTTTCGTTAGCCTCTTAGCTTCAAGCAGCGGTGGCATGACCTGCCCCCAGTAATTGTACCACTTGTTAAGTTAGAGTTGAAGGTATTAGAGCCGGTTGTATAGCCTCAGGAGCTGGAGGTCGGTACCCGAGAGAGCTGTGAGGTCGAATGTGATTGTATTCCTTGTGCCACACGTGCTCCAAAATGAAGTGATTTTGGAG
>JAUWXW010000040.1 GCA_030616195.1 Chloroflexota bacterium
GCTCCACTCCTTCCTGGGCGGCCCTGTCCTGCAATTTCCTGGCTTTTGCTGGGGGGACCGATACTATAATCCTCGATTGAAGCTCACCAAAGAGAGCGGCGTCTAGTCGGCTCTGGATTTCCAGGTTGCCTTTGAAACCCAGGTTCCCGGCAAGGCAGCACTCGGCCAAGGCAACCAGCAACCCACCATCGGAGCAATCATGGACAGACCTGACAATGCCCTGCTGAATTAAGGAAAGGCAGCAACGTTGCATCCTTTTCTCCAGCTTCAGGTCGATTGACGGTCTTCCCGCTACTAACCCACTCATTAGTTCAAGGTACTCGCTTCCGGCGACTCCTCCCTCAGCCTGGCTTCCAAGCAGGAATACTAAGTCGCCATCGTTCTTAAAGCCGGTGGTGCAGTGGCGGGCTACATTCTCAATTAAACCGACCATTCCCACTACCGGGGTGGGATAAACGGCTTTGCCTTTGGTTTCATTGTACAGACTAACATTGCCGCTGATAACGGGAACATGGAGCCGGCAACAGGCTGCCGCCATGCCCCTGATGCACTCCTTAAGCTGGTAGTAAACGTCATTTTTGTCCGGATCGCCGAAGTTCAGGCAGTCAGTAATAGCCAGGGGCTGTGCCCCGGCACAGACCAGGTTGCGGGCGGCCTCTGCCACGGCAATAGCTCCGCCGCTGTAGGGGTCGAGATAACAGTACCGTCCATTTCCGTCGTTGGTCAAGGAAATGGCCTTGCTGGTACCCTTCACGCGCAGCACAGCAGCGTCAGCGCCAGGGGGAACGACGGTATTAGTCTGCACTTGATGGTCATACTGACGATAGACCCACTTCTTGCTGGCGATATTGGGGGACGCCAGCAGTCTGAGGAGGGCTGACTGGCATTCCCCAGGAGAGAGGTCGGGGACAGTGCTTAAGTCGAATTTCTGCAGTCGCCTCAACCACGATGGTTTACGGCAAGAGAGACGGTAAAACGGCGGGTCACACAGCAACTTCACCGGAGCCTCGGCTACTATCTTGTCGCCTTCTCTGATCCTGGCTATGCCATCGTCGGTCACATAGCCGATAATGTCACAAGGCAGCTCCCACCGGTGGAAATGGGCCTTGACCTTGTCCTCGTAGCCTTTCTTGACAACAACCAGCATCCGTTCCTGGGACTCAGAAAGCATGACTTCATATGGGGTCATGCCCTGTTCACGGCGGGGGACTTTGGCTAGGTCAATGTCTATGCCACTGCCGCCCTTGGAGGCACTCTCCACGGCAGAACTGGTGAGCCCTGCCGCTCCGAAGTCCTGCATTCCCACAATCCAGTCGGTTTCTGCCAGCTCCAGGCAGGCTTCAATGAGCAGTTTCTCCATGAAGGGATTGCCAACCTGGACTGTTGAGCGCAGTTCTCGTTCGTCCTCAAAGGTTCGCGAAGCCAGGCCGGAGGCACCGTGAAGTCCGTCTCGCCCGGTATCTGCTCCTGCCAGCATCAACACGTTGCCAGCACCGGCAGCGATTCCCCTAACCATCTTGTCGCTTTCCAGAATGCCGACGCACATAACATTAATCAGCGGGTTCTCGGAGTAGGAAGGGGAGAAGAAAACCTCGCCGCCGACGTCGGGAATCCCCAGGCAGTTGCCATAGGAGGCAATACCAGCCACTACACCGCCGAAAAGGTAGCGATTGCGGGGTTTCTCCAGAGGTCCAAACCTCAGTGAGTTAAGCAGGGCGATGGGCCGGGCTCCCATGGTGAAAATATCCCTGACAATCCCCCCCACGCCAGTGGCAGCTCCCTGGAAAGGCTCAACGGCCGAAGGATGGTTGTGCGACTCCATTTTCATTACCACGCACAGCCCATCACCGATGTCCACTGCTCCGGCGTTCTCTTCGCCGGCCGTTGTCAACACTCTTTTACTCTTGGTGGGGAAGAGCTTCAATAATGGCTTAGAGTGCTTATAGCCGCAGTGCTCGCTCCACAGTGAGCCAAACATCCCTAGTTCTACCTCAGTGGGTTCCCTTCCCAGCCTCTCAACTATAAGTTGATACTCTGCCTCACTAAGGGCGACTGCTTCCAGGGATTCTTTTGAAACAGGCATATTCTACCTCTCTTTGGCCCGGTGTATTGGGCTCCGGCCTGGGCGTTCACCCTTATCCATGATACAACCGTGGTGAGAGATTTTCCAGGCTTTGTTGTCGTCAAAAAGGGAAAAACCCCCATTAGTCGATGGTGGCAAATGCCTCCCGCATTTGCCGAGAAACGACGCCAGAAATGAGAAGTTGCCTTTATCTCCCTATGCTTCTCTCGGCCTGAGCCTTCGGGTGAGGGGTACCTTGCTTAGAACCCTGCCCAATTCTCCTCTCTCCCAGACCACCAGCAACTGGCTGGCGATAAAGATGGAGCTATAGGTGCCAGCGATAGTGCCGATGAAGAGAGCCAGGACGAAGGTACGAATGGTGCCACCCACAAAGAGATAGATGGCGAGTACTGCCAGAAGTGTCGTCACGCTGGTGTTCAGTGAGCGTCCCAGGGTCCCAGTGAGGCTGGTGTTGACTACAGTGGCGAAATCGGGGGCAGTGCCTTTGGGCAGGTTCTCTCGAATGCGGTCAAAGACTACGATGGTGTCGTTGACGCTATAGCCTATGACCGCCAAAACGGCAGTGACAAACATGGGGTCGATTTCCCAGTTAAATGCCCGTCCCAGGAAGGAGAATACCCCCAAAACTATCAGGACATCGTGTACCAGGGCTACAATGGCGCAGGTACCATAGCGGAAGGGGCTGGGCATCCTGCGGAATGCCCAGGTAATATAGAGCAAGATGGCTACGGCAGCAACGGCGACAGCGATGGCAGCGTTGCGCACCGTCTCGGAGGCTATCACCGCAGAAATGGAGCCGAACTCTTTCACATCTCCAATCTCGGCCAACCCATTCCTCAGTTTCTCTTGTTCTTCCAACTTCTCTTCGTCACTGTCGCCCAATTCTCCAGTACGGATAAAGAACTGGTCCTTCTCCAAGACCTGAATACGATTGGCTGCTTCACTGTGGCCTAAGTCGGCCAACTTGCTTTCGACCCGCTCAAGGGTCAATGGCTCCGTCTCCCCCTCCTTGGGCCCAAGGGTTATGGCTATTCCTCCCTGGAAATCTACTCCCGGCTTTAACCCACCGGGAACAGCCAGTGAGATGATCCCGGCGACAATGATTATCGCTGAAGCCAGAAGGAACCAGCGTCTCTTGCCTACAAAATCAAACATGTCTTGCTTTCACTCCAAACCACTCTGGCCTTCTCGCTGCTCGGGAACCGGTGGCGAAACGGAGGAAGGTCCGAGTAACGATGATAGCGGTAAACATGCTGGTGACCACACCGAAAAACAAGGTGGCTGCAAAACCCGTCACCTGGGGGCTCTGAACAATACCGCTGCCAAACCAGTAGAGGATGCCACAGATGATGATGGTGGAGATGTTGCTGTCCCGGATGGCTATCCAGGCACGGTTGAAGCCGGTCTCGGCGGCGGCTTTTAGGGTTCGTCCTGCCCGCAACTCCTCCTTGAGCCTCTCAAAGATAAGGATGTTGGCATCCACTGCCATGCCCAGGGACAGGATAAGGCCAGCCAGGCCGGCCAGGGTCAGGGTTACCGGAATCGCCTTGAAGATGGCCAGCACCAGGGCCAGGTAGACCAGCAAGGCAAGGCTGGCCAGCACTCCAGGCAGGCGGTAGTAGAGTATCATGAAGAGCATGATTATCCCCACCCCGATCCCTCCTGCTAGGATGGCCTTGTTGATGAAGTCTTTTCCCAGGGTAGCAGATACCTCTGACTCGTACAGGGGCCGTTTCTTGAGAGGCATTTCCAGGGCTCCTGAGTCAAGCTTGATTGCCAGCAATCGGGCTTCATCCCAGGTGAAGTTGCCGGTGATGGTGGCTGAGCTTCCGTATTCTCTCCCCTCCATGCCGGGAGGATACGCCTGGGGGGATGAAATCAGCTCACTGTCCAGGAACATACCCAGCGATCTCTGCGGGGTGTTGTAATCCCCTTTTTCGCCGATGCGCTTCATGATCTCGTCGAACAATTTCGTCCCGTCGCTATCCCATTCAATGGCAACGTCAATCTCTTGCCCGGGGGTCAGGCTCCCTGGTGTAGGAAAACGGGGCTGCGCTTCGGTCAGATATGCACCGGTGAGCTGCTTCTCCACGTCCTTCTCCACGCCGTCGACTTCCTCCTTGATTGTCCCCCTGGACGGCATCCAGGAGTAGGCTTCTTTCTCATCCTTTTCCAGTGTTTCCACGTCAATGTCAACAGGATTGCCTGCTTCATCTACGAACCTGAGGCCCTCGTCATCTACTTTTTGCAGGAAGTAGGGGAGAGAAATGATTGTATCTTCTTCCTGCCCGGGGATTACCTGACCGAAGATGCGCTTGCCTTCCACGGCTGCGTCGAAGAAATCGGTGAGGTCTGCTGCTTCGAGGTAATGGCTGAGACGGGCCGGCTCTGCCCCGTTCATTTCCACCTCTCTGAACTCAAGGAAGCCTGTTCTCTCAATGAGGTTCTTGGCTTCATCTATGTCGGTTATACCGGGCAGTTGCACCAGGATGCGGTCACTTCCCTGCCGCTGAATAACGGGTTCAGTAACCCCGTACTTATCGATACGATCACGAATAGTAACGAGTGCCGTATCTGTGGCAAGCTCCTTGCGGCCCTCTGACCAGTCCTCTTGAAAATCGACCTGGTAGACCAGATGGCTGCCACCCTGGAGATCAAGGCCCAGGCGCATCCCCAGGTTTTCAGCAGGGACGGTTTCTGTAGTGGTAGTAGTAATATTGGTTAGTGGATCAACGGTAACGTTAGTAATCTTGGTTACCATTCTGTCAAGAGCGATGCTGCCGCTAGGAGTGAGTGCCCATATGGCGGGGCCCAAAAGTGCCAGTATGAACAGCAGCATCCAGGTGTTGCCGCTTATCCTTGGCCTTTTCCTTAATACTCGTCTCAGGAACGACCTACGCGTTACCCTCGATCTGGCCTCAAATGGTCTGTCCTTGCTGCGAGGTCTCATTCGGCTCTCTCTCGATCAAGTTGCCTTTGGGCAAGGGCCAGGGCTTCCTCTCTGGTGGTAATCTCTCCTATTCCCTGCGCTTCACGCACCGCTTCCAGGAGCTGACCAATCCTGGGGCCCGGCTCCAGACCGAAGACGGTTATTAAGTCGTGCCCATCAATCAGCTTGATGGGCACCACTCTGGCGTCTTCCTTCTCGTGCTCGGACCATATGTACTGCATCATGTGGCAATGCTGTTTCCATTCTTCCATCTCAAGGTCTGGGCCCCGTGCCGCCAGAAAGTCAGCCAGGGTGAGGATGATTACATCTGTGCCAACGTCACCGGTGTCGCGGAAGAAACGATATATAGCTCGGTGGGTAGGTTTACCATCACTGCCCATTTGCCACAACCTGAGATGAGATTGTATCATGTTTTGCACCATTTTTGTTTCCTTGGTGCTGAACCTGAGCCGCTGTAGAATGTTCCCGGCCACTACGGCCCCCTCCTTGGTATGTCCCAGGAAGCGGGTTCTGCCGTTTGGCTCGACGCTCTTGCTTTGGGGTTTGGCAATGTCGTGGAGGAGGGCGGCTATTTTCGCCAGGACCGCCCTGGTTACGCCGCTGCTGACCTCCTCTTGGAAGTGTTGATGCAGGCCCGGAATACTAGGCACCAGGCTGAGGGTGGCATCTTCCTGTTCCAAGTCCCTGCTTTGCAGCAAGCGCTCCAACGCGGCCACCGTTTCGATCGAGTGCTGGAACACGTCCCAAAAGTGCTCAAAAGGCTGCTCTACCCCCTTGGACGGGGTCAATTCCGGAATGATCGCTGTCAGCAGGCCCAGGTGGTCGAGATAATACAGAAAGGGGGCGGCATTCTGGACGGAAAGTAAGCGACACAACTCCTCCCGCACTCGCTCGCCGGCTACCTGGCCAAGGAGCTGGCCGTCGGATTGAATCAGGGCCTCGGTGCGCTCGTCGATGGTGAAGCCGTATTCTGCGGCCAGCCGCACGGCCCGCAGCAGGCGAGCCGGGTCCTCCTGAAAAGCGGTTTTGCTTACCGCTCTAATCAACCCCTTCTCCAGATCTTTCTTTCCTTCCAGGGGATCGATGAAATGGGCGGTGGAGACCCGGTCCAGTTCTCTCAGGTTTATTGATATGGCGTTTATGGTGAAGTCACGATGAGACAGGTTTTCCTCGATACCAGCCCGTATAGTCGAGAAATCGAGGCACCACCGGGCGCCCGGGGTTGGGTCGTCCTCGGTCAGCACTACCCTGGCTATTTCATTTACTTCATCCAGGGGCACGTACCTGGCGTTTAATGCAGTTGCCACCTTTCGGGCTACTTCCGGGGCTGTGGCAGCTACGGCAATATCAATATCCCTGGTCGGGCGACGCAGCAAAGTGTCCCGAACATATCCACCGACGAGATAGGAGTCTATATTCTCCTGGGCAAGGAAGTCTCGCACTTTTGTCAGTATTGAGGCTTCCTGCTGTTTCAAGAAAGGCTTCATCACAGGCCGTGCTCTTCTTCCCTATGCTCAATGCGATACAGGTCGTCAGGGCTCTCCAAATGGTCGATATACAGTACTCCATTGAGGTGGTCTATCTCATGCTCAAGGGCCTGAGCCAGGAGTCCTTCTCCTTTGAGACGGAATTCTTTCCCGTGGATATTACGCGCCTTAACTGTAACTGAAACCGAGCGCTTAATCTGTCCCCTGTACCCCGGTATACTGAGGCACGCTTCGTCTATTGTGCGCTCTCCCGATCTCTTGACTATCTCAGGATTAATCAGCACGATTGGCTCTTCATCGGGCATTTGAATAACGGCCAATCGTAGGGAAACTCCAACCTGCGGGGCAGCCAGTCCCACTCCATTGATGGCAGGCATAGTCTCCAGCATGTTGTCAATCAGTTTTTCTAGCTTGGGGTCCATCCCTGGTACCCGTTTGGCTTTCTGCCCCAGCACCGGGTCAGGAACATAACGGAGTTGCAACAGCGCCAACTAGAGCCTCCTTCTGAGGGGAGTCTGAAGATTTGGGGAAACCAGGAAGTGGACCACCGAAATGCACTGGAACAATGAGACTCACCCACACCGGTTTCCTGCGGGCTGCCTCCTATCCTTAAGCCTTATCGCTTGAAGTCCAGCCACATCTAAACTCCACCAGAATTATAAACCTTGAGGGCAACCCTGTAAATCTCGAAGCTGGATCCAGAATCGGTTGATCTTGACTGTAAGTTCTAGTAATGGACATATCTTTATCAGCACATCATCCCCAATCTTACCATGTCATTGCGAGGAGCGCAGCGACGTGGCAATCTCAGGGTGGGGTGGACAATCGTAGTGCTAAAGTGGGTTTTGAGGCCAGAGGGAATCCATTCCCTCTGTTAGAGTAGGTGAAAGGAAATGATTCCTTCACACCTCAATAATCTGGTCACCCCTCCACCCTGAGATTGCTTCGGTGGCCTCAGGTCGCCAGAGGTCGCCAGAGGGTCGCCTAAGGCGACACCGACCTCGCAATGACAGGGGTGGGGTCTAGCTCGGTTTGTGGTTCCTGTGAAACTTGACGCAAGTATTGCCCCACCCTCTCACAACAGGCCGATGGGGTCGATGTCCACTACCCAACCTCGCGGTAGAGGTAGACTGGCCAAAAGCTGGGTGGGGTCGGCCCCACGGAGGATAATGTGCCACCGGAACCGCCCCCGCACTTTCTGGAAGAACATGGGGGAAGGCCCAATCAACGTTATCTCCAGGCCCTCAGAGTCTATCCTTTCCTTCAGTCGCCGGTACAGCCTCTCCGACTCACGCTGGCATACGTCATTGCTGGTGTGACCATAGGTGAGACTGGCCAATCGGCCGTAAGGCGGGTTTTCATACCGTCGCCGATGGGCAATTTCTTGACGGTAGAAAGAGGCATAGTCGTGCTTTGCTGCACAAGCAATGGCGTAATGCTCTGGGGAGTATGTTTGGACAACGGCTCGTCCTGGGCTGGCCCCGCGGCCAGCCCTTCCGGCTACCTGGCTGAGAAGTTGAAAGGTGCGTTCACAGGAGCGAAAATCAGGAAAGTGAAGGATGGTATCGGCGGAGACTATCCCCACCAGAGTTACTTGGGGAAAGTCCAGTCCCTTGGCAAGCATCTGTGTGCCGACAAGAATGTCTGCCTGGTGGGAAAGAAAGGCCTTGGTGATTCGTTCATGGCTGTTTTTCCCTCTGGTAACGTCTCGGTCCCAGCGCAATATTCTGGCTCCGGGGAAATTGTGGCCTACCTCCTGTTCTACTCTTTCGGTGCCGATGCCCAGGAACCTGATTCGCCTGCTCCAGCATTCCGGACAATAGGTAGGGACCGGCTTTTTGTAGTTGCATTGGTGGCATACTAGCCTCTCCTCCGGGGCGTGATAGGTGAGAGGCAGATCGCATCGACGGCACCTGAGGACAAAACCGCAATCTCGGCACTGAACAAAAGTAGCTGTGCCGCGGCGGTTGAGGAAGAGGATTGCCTGCTCCCTGGCTGCCAGAGTCTCGGCGATAGCCTTACTTAACGAGCGGCTGAAGATGCTTCTGTTCCCCGCCTTGAGCTCCTGGCGCATATCAACCACTTCAATTTCAGGGAGGGGCGAGACTCCTCTTATGGTGATGCGCTGGGGAAGTTGGAGCAACCGATATCTACCAGTGTGAGCACGATAGAAGCTTTCCACATCTGGAGTAGCACTGCCAAGGATCACCACGGCACCACTGAGTTCCGCTAGCTTGAGGGCTACCTCCCTGGCGTGGTAGCGGGGTGACTGCTCATGTTGTTTGTAGGTCCACTCATGCTCCTCGTCAATAACGATGAGCCCAAGGTCAGGTTGGGGGGCGAAAAGGGCACTGCGAGGACCGATAACTACGTCGAAAGCTCCTTCCCTTATCTGCTGCCACACATCGAACTGCTCACCCAGAGACAGCTTACTGTGAAGAACAGCTACCCGGTGGGGGAAACGGGAGGCGAAGCGTTCGATGGTCTGTGGAGTAAGGGCAATCTCTGGCACCAGGACAATGCCACGCTTGCCTGAGGCGACAGCTTCTGCCAGAGCACACAAATAGACCTCTGTCTTGCCGCTGCCAGTGACTCCGTAGAGGAGGAATGCCGGAGTACCTTCTTCTGTGGGGTGCCTCAAGCTGGCTTGGATCTGATGCAAAGCTGCTTCCTGTGCCGCAGTGGGGGTGTGGGTTACAGCAGGAGGGTAGCTATAGTGCAGCAGAGGATCGCGTAGCGCCTGGATATGCTGCGTAAAGACTAACCCTTTGTTCTCCAGCGCTTTCACCACCGCCGGGGTGCAATGGACCTGCCTGGTAGCTTCATCGACCGCCACGGGCAATCGCCGGCTGGCCAGGAATTCCAGGAGGGCGGCCTGCTTGGGAGCTTTATGAGCCAGATCGCTTACCGTCTGTCGTGCTACCTCCGGGTCAACCGCAAGGTTGAGGTAGGGCAGGAATTTGGGCCTGACCTTTATCCTCTCCAGTTCCTCGCTCTTGGTAACCAGACCCTCACGGAGGAGGTGACTCAAGGCTAGACTGGCATTCTTTTTGCCCAGCGTCTTCTCCACCACCCTCAGGGCAATCCTGCCCTCCTTCTCCAGGAGGCTGAGTAGCTGCCTTTGGTCGAAAGTGAGTGATTTGTGATCTGAAGTATAGGCCCCTGGAGATAACTGGAGAAAAGTGATCAGCTTTCGCTCAAATCCGGGCGGAAGCATCAGGGCAATGGCGTCGAAGAGAGGGGCAACATAATATTCGGTTATCCAGCGGGCCAGTTGAACCTGAACGGGC
>JAUWXW010000034.1 GCA_030616195.1 Chloroflexota bacterium
CAGAAATTCTCCTCTCTGGAAGACTTCCACATAGTTCCTTAATACAGGAAGAAAAATCCATTTTGGAGGAATAGCCAAGCGATTGCGTGGATTACTAGTAATGTTGATGATGGTGCTATGGTTTACTCCGACAACACAGAGATGTACCTGGGGTGGCCCCACCCTGCCACCTGCTGGCAGCAACTCCTCCAAGAGGGCGGCCTTGGCTTCCTGGGCACCATTCGCCTGCAAAATCGCGGTTAGATTATCCAGATCAAGCGCCCGCTGCCAGGCGTCGGCACTCACTTTGATTCCTCTACGCTTCAACTCAGAGCGAACCCCGCCGACCAGCGACGCCAGAGGAGCGTATTTAGCTGCCAGGTCTTTCTCCAGTTCCGTTCGGATTTTCCGCGCCAGGGCCGGGCTCCTACCCCCTGTCGAGATAGCGATGGTCACGTCGCCGTGCCGCAGATGTGAGGGAACGATAAAATCACAGTGCTGAGGATCGTCCACAGCGTTGATCAGGACCCCCCTTGCTCTTGCTTCTTCGGCCACTTTTGCATTTAGATCGTTATCATTGGTAGCGGCTACGACAATGACAGCGCCTGCCAGGTCCCCCTCTGCATAATCCCGGCGCACCGCATGCACTTTCCCCTGCTTAAACATCCGGCCCAGCCCAGGGCACAAGTCGGGACTGATAACCTCGACCCGAGCCCCATGATCAAGAAGCGCTCTCACCTTGCGCAGAGCGACCTGCCCTCCACCAACCACCACACACTTCTTGCCCTCGATGTCCAGGAATATGGGGTAATAGGAAGAACTATTGTCTCTTTTCATACCAGATACTTGACCCTCGTCTTCTTAATCTCCCTGCTGCTGAATAGCATCACGTAATCGGTGAGGCCACACCGGTGCGATACTTCCCTGGCTGTTTCCCGGCAGTCTTCCCTGGTTCGTCCGTGTATCATGGCATAGAGGTTGTACGGCCAGAGGGGATCAGACCGCCGCTCATAGCAGTGGCTCACTTCACTGAGGGCTGCCAGTCTTTGGCCAGCCGCTTCCACCATGTCTGACGGCGCGATCCAACAAACCATGGCATTTCCTGCCAGGCCAAGGCTGGTATGTGTCACGGAGGCACTGTAGCGACGCATGACACCACGGCGCAGCAGAGCCTGACAGCAAGCCAGGAGCTCCACTGTGTCTACCCCCAGACTCTCCGACATGGAATCGAAGGGCCTGGCAACCAGAGGAAGGTCTTGCTGCAGTTCGTTTATCACAGCACGGTCCATCGGCATCAGGTCCGGGGATTGGTCAGAGGCAACACCGCGGGCAGCAGCAGTGTTTAGCGCCGGCATACTACCTCCGGTGGCATCAAAGTAGGCCCGCAGCTTGAAGAGTTTCAGCGCCGGCAGATTGAATACCTCCTCGGCCGACATGAAACCAGACAACCTTCGCGCCTCCCTGTCCATGTCCCGTCCCGACGGCAAGGCCAGGGTGAGCCATAGATTCAAATGGTGTTCCCGCTGGTAGCCGTGACTTATGCCCGGGTGCTCGACTATGACCTGTGCCGCTCCATTCAACCGATGCTCTGCCACCCTCATTGCCACCAGGGTGGACTGGTAGCCAAGGCTTCCGGCATCGAATAGCGGGCCAATGTAGCGAAGGATCCCGTCAGCCTTCAAGTTCTCAATTCTGTGAATTACCTCTATTGCATCCATACCCAGTTGCAGCCCCAGGGCAGCAAAGGGCTCACCGGCGAGCGGGAATTCCGCCTGCACCAGGTTAAGCAGCCTTTTATCCATATCATCGAGCGTCATTTTCCAGCCCTAATTCCCCGCCATCAACCAGTACCATTGCCTGACTTTGCCGTGCCAGCGGATCGTAAATACAGTACGGCTCCGCAGCAAGCCAGTCCCCCGTCGCCTCATAGGCCCTGGCGCGACACCCACCACACACCCTCTTGTATTCACAAAAGCCGCATTTCCCCTTGAGATTGGACAGGTCTCTCAACTCACGGAACAATGGCGAATCATTCCAAACCCTGCTGAAGCCCTCTTTCCTGATGTCGCCAGCTTCCACGTCAAGGTAGCCGCATCCCTGTACCCTGCCACGGTGGGAGATAAAGCAAAAGCTCACACCAGCCAGGCATCCCCGGGTGAAGGAGTCCAGCGAGCCCCGCCCGGTAAGCCTGGGACTCTTTCCCGGCGCCATCTCCGCTGTATCGCCCCTGCGCTGCCTCTGGCTGACAATCCGGAAATAATGGGGGGCATCTGTCGGCTTGATAAACATCCTGTCTCCTAGCTCCGCCTGCTTATCATAAACCCAGTTCAGGATGCGCTCATATTCTTCAGGGGAAAGCTCCACGTCCTTGAGACCCTTGCCCCGGCCTGTAGGCACTAGCATGAAGGGATGAAAAGCAACTGCTCCCAGGTCGAGCGCCATAGAGAGCAGGTCATCCAAATAGCGGGCATTCATGCCGGTGACGGTGCTGTTGATCTGCACCTCGAGCCCCGCCCGGCGAGCCACCTTTATGCCCTCAATCGCTGCCTCAAAGGCCCCCGCCTTGCCCCGGAATTCATCCTGCAGCTCAGGGGTAGGAAAATCCAGGCTGACGCCAACTCGGGATATCGGAACCTCCCTGGCCCGCTTGGCGATTTCCTCAGTAATGAGCGTACCGTTTGTGCCCAGGGCCACCCTCAGTCCCCTCTCCACAGCATACCTGGCTACCTGGAACAGGTCCGGCCGCATAAGCGGCTCCCCACCACTGAGTATGATGATCGGCCTGCCAACTTCCAGGATGTCATCGATGAGACGAAGGCATTCCTCAGTGGAGAGCTCACCCTGATAGGGCTCGTCAACCGCTGAGGCGCGGCAGTGGGCACAGAAAAGGTTGCACCTCCGCGTTATCTCCCAGGCCACAACCTGCAATTTGGGGACGATGGCTTCAGCCGTCTTCAGGCCCTGTTCACCGGTACGTGATTCTTTCACTGCGCGATCCCGATCTCCTCGTCGCTAAGGTAGCAAGCCGGGTCCTCAGCCCAGATATCACCAAAGACCGCCTCTGCCCGCACCCGCAGGTTTCCGTTGCAGAGGTTGAGATATTGGCACCTGGCGCAGCGGCCCCTAAGAAGGCCTTTGCGGTTTTTGAGGCCCCACAGCAGCGGCTCTGAGTCATCCGTCCAGATATCGCCGAATTTGCGCCGTCGCACGTTGCCCAGAGAATAATGCCACCAGAACTGGTCAGGATGGACATCCCCTATGTCATCTACTGCTCCTATTCGGATGCCGGAGTTGTTACCGCCGTTGCTTTCCAGCAAAGCCAACACCTCGTCAGCACGCTGCGGGTCTTGACTTCTCAACTTCAGATAAAGATAAACGCCATCGGCGTGGTTGTCCACCGTAAGAACCTCCTTTTTCAGCCCACGTCTGTAGAAGTCCAGGGTATGCTGGCAAATCCGGTCAACCACTGATCGCGTCTCCTGGGGGCTGAGGTCTTCTTCCCTCAGGTCACCCGCCCGGCCGGCATAAGCCAGGTGATAGAAGCAGACCCGGTGTATGCCCTCTCGTTCCACCAGCTCGAAAATGGCGGGGATCTCCTCGTAATTGCCACGGGTAATGGTCAACCTGAGAGACACCCTTTGCCCTGCATTGATGCAGTTTCGGATGCCCCGAAGAGCCGCCTCATAGGCGCCGTTCTGGCCACGAAAGTGATCATTGCGCTCGCCGATGCCGTCCAGACTGATCCCCACCTCTCCAAACCCAACGCGGCGTATTTCCTCGGCCACCGCTTCGCTGATAAGAGTACCATTGGTGGAAAGGACAGGCCTTACCCCCTGCTCCCTGGCAAAGGCGGCCAGTTCAAAGATATCGTCTCGCAGTAAAGGCTCGCCTCCAGAGAAAAGGAGCACCGGTACACCGAAATCGGCCAGGTCGCTGATAAACGCTTTGCCCTCTTCGGTGCTCATTTCTTGAGGGGATCGCCGGCTGTCGGCGCTGGCGTAGCAGTGGATACAGCGAAGGTTGCACTGCCGGGTGCAGTTCCAGACTCCAATGGGAGGTGGCGCATCCTGTGACGAGGAGTTACTTCCCCAGTTGACGTAGCGCAGGCTATCCCCCGGCCCGATATTGTCACACAGCAACCGTGAGACTGATATCACCGGGCGCTACCTCCGTTCCTCTGATGCGTCAACGCCTTTCCCCTCCTGATATGCCGCCACCAGAGAGACGAGTGCCTCATCCATAACATGAGTCACCAGGGGAATAGCCTCCACAGCCCGCTCGTCCAGCATCTCCCTCTTCTTCATCAGATTAGTGATTACATTTGCAAAAGGAGTCCGGTGCTGAAGGAAGGCCTCAAGGGCATCGGTAAGCGGCAGCCCTAGCCCGACCAGTTCAGTACCGAAGTCCCTTCCTGCATCCTGGGCCAGCTTAATGGTCTCCTCCCGCTTGGAAGGCTCGGTTATGTATCTTATGACCACATCGAGCAGTTGCCGTCCGCACCGTGCCAGGTTCTGGCGGGATTCCTGACTAAGCTTGCCATACCATGCAGTGGTTAGGAAGCTGGTATGAGCAATCTCACGGGGCACCGAGGCCGCTTCCTCCAGCCCGCTGACCAGATCCTTGAGGCCATGGACTTTTCCCTGCAGCCCGGCAAACCGCCGCAGGTCAGTCCGTGAGTAACGCCGGTGACCGCCAGGAGTCACAAAGGCCTTGATCTTGCCTTCGTCTGTCCACAGGCGCAGCGTCGCCTCGTTCACCCCCAGAATACGGCTTGCTTCACTGATACTGACTAGAGAGCGTTCCGGCAAAACCCCCACCTTCCGGCTATCAAATCTCGCCTTTCGTATTTTAGCAAAACTCCAGAAATCTGCAATAATCTGCAACTTTCTCCAAATTGTAGCTTATCAGGAGAGTAAATACAAGAGACATAGCCAGAGCAGGAACGCTACCTCTTCCAGTCCTTCAACACCTCGCGGGCACTGTTGTAGCCCGGTATCCCAGTTACTCCCGCACCTGGGTGACACCCAGCACCGCAGAGGTATAGGTTTGCTATCGGCGTCCTGTAACCGGGAGACCATCCCGGAACCGGCCTGAGATCGAACATTTGTTCAATGAGGTGAAGCCCGTGGCAGTAACAGCCACCAGTGATGCCGAACATGTTTTCGAACGTCGAAGCAGTCATGACCGCCATATCCATGATGGCATCCCTGAAGTTCGGGGCCCGTTCGGTCCAGAAATCGATGATCTTGTTGGCCATCTCGTCTTTCAGTCCGTCTTGCTGCTCTTTCGGAGCGTTCACCGGGAAGTAGTTGGCAAAGAACGTACATGTATAGTAGCCTTCGGGGGCAAGGCTCTTGTCAAAATAGCTGGGAATAGAGAAGTAGCTCGCCGGCACCTCCGGTACCCTGCCCCACTTGAAAGCGTCATAACACCGTTCCATATGTTCGGCTGAAGGGATGTACGCCATGGACGCCTGGAGAGGACCCCCGTTTGCATAGGCAAGCTCACCGATGAACTCCGGTAGTTCCTTCAGCGTCGCATGGATCTGGATCCACGGGTTCTGGAAGTTGATCCGCTTGACCATCTGGACGTAATCAGTGGGCAGGTGTTCCTCACCTACCATCCCCATGAAGGTCGCGTACGCGTCGGCGTTGGAAAGCACCACTTTGGCAGTTATCTTCTCGCCATTCGCCAGCTCCACCCCCTCGGCCTTCCCCTTGCTCACCAGTACCCGCTTCACCCGCGTGCCGAGCTTCACCTCACCACCCCTCTCCTCGAGGGATTTTCTTAAGGCCTCCGAGAACATCCCCATCCCGCCCTTGGGAAACTGGTACCAGTTGCCCACACCGGGAGCCGCGATGTGGTACGCCAGGGAGAAAGCGGTTCCTGGACTGTATGGCCCCAGGTTGGTCCCATCGATGGCCATGGCGGCCATAGACCCCTGCATCACCCGGCTCCTGGAACGGTCGGGAAAAAGCTCGCGGATGATGTCCATGGCGCTGCCGTAGATCCATCGCCGCATGATGTCCTTGGTCCGGGCATCCGGCGCCTCATCGATGAGCGAGCCTGCGGATCTGGGTAGTCCATAACGCATCTTGTCCAGCGGCTCGGCGATGATCTGGGAGAGCTCGAAGAGCTTGGTGAGGGCCTGGACACCGGCATCCCCGTGGTCCCGTTGCAGATGCTCCATCAGTTTCTCTGGATCGTTGTACAGGATATACGGGGCATCGGGGGGATCGCCAGTGGTGTGGAACGATATAACCGGGTCTATGACCTCCAGGCCGTACCGATCCATGTCCAAGGCGTCCATGAGCTCCTTGCGATGAACCATGAGCGCCCAGGCGCCAACATTGTGCTTGAATCCTTTGAAATACTCGGTGGTCCCCGCCATTCCCCCCACGTACCGTTGCCTCTCCAAACAGAGCACCTTCAAGCCTTCTTTGGCCAGAATCGCGCCCGCTGCCAGGCCGTTGTGACCTGCTCCCACAATGATCACATCATAATCAGGCATGTTAAACCTCCTTTGAAATATTTCTAGCAGCTAGTAACTCTTCTAACAAGCTGCCATAGCCTCGCAAATCACGGCTTCGTTACACCATAGCAACGAGGCGGATCGGGCGGTATGCATCCGCCCGCGACTTAGGGTTCCCAGACAAACAGAGGCAACCACTAGTGACGCCGAACATCTTTCCGCAGGTAACCTAGAAGACCCTGCAGTAGTTGGCTTCGCACCACCTCGGTTCACCAAATCGGATACCGATTCACCCAGCATTGGGGGGCTGACAAACAGCATCCCATCGATTTCAATCCAGGGCTCAGCATCGTCTATCATGTGGAGCAAGGCCCCATGGATGCCCTTGCCGATAGACTTTGCAGCATACCCCACGTTCCGGTACTCCTGAACAAAGCTCACCATTGGATTCGGTGGAGACAAACAGTCACAACATCTTCGGTGCTTTGAGGCAGCTTACTCCTGGAACGAAAACTTCCAAATGCAGACCGGTTCACCCGGCTTCGGTGTCAGACTCTCGGGTATCTTCAGCATATCCACCTTAATCTTACGAGAAGCGTTAGGATAGTTCAGATAGGCCACGGCATACCTGGGCTCCACGTACTGACAGACATATTGCAACTGTTCCAGGCTACCGACCCGTCGCTCATCCATGACTATGCATCGATCGTACCTCAATAAGACTTCACTTTCACTGATTACTTCCCAACGGCCTCGATAGTTCTCCGGGATATTGTCCATACAAAGAGTACCGGCCTTTAGCCTGCCCTCCACAGTGTTCACGTCAACATTGGCAATCTCCGCCACCTTTTCCCATACAGGAGGCGTTGCGGCCTCCGTAGTCCTCATTATCAGTTCCCCCACTTTCTCCGCCCCAATGCCCTCCATTTCCGTGCCTATCCTCATAAGATGGTTGGTGAAAGTCTCATAATGAACCTGCCATAGCCTCATCAGCTTGATAAGGAACTCTTTGGAGAATTGTTCCCACTCTACCCTGTCCTCTATTGGACCACTGTAATCATTCCGTTCCTTAGCCATGTTACCAAGCCTCCTTCTGCTATTTCTTTCGCTTGGGGTACTCATGGACCAAGTATAACATAATGAATTATTTCTCGGCGATGTGTGGCGGATTGATTTATAATAGATGTTACCGAAAGCGGTATGGTTGCCTCAAAAAAAGTGCTGCGAGCGGAGCACCAGTCGGGTGCCACCCACAAGCGCTCAGCTTGTGGGTGATACGGGCTCACCGCAGCCGCGACAGAACGCGCCAGGGGAAAGCCGGGACGCCTCGCATAAAAAGGTATTGACCCAAAACCTTTCCATAGGCGAAAATCTTACTGTAAAGATGCAACGCGC
This sequence comes from Chloroflexota bacterium, assembly GCA_030616195.1. Next base: position 7,847 of record JAUWXW010000034.1, read on the forward strand.
AGCCCACAAGGTAGCCGTCTTCTTGCAGCGGCACTCTATCCTGTTTATTGTGCTCGTCGTGGTCTTGATTGCGGGCGCTGTCCCGGGAGTCTCCAGGATAGGCATCAATACCGGCTTCGATACGTTTATCTCATCCCGTTCCCAGGCTTTCCAGGACTACACGAAGTATAAACAGGAATTTGGCGGAGAGCCTATCATCATCCTGCTTAAAGGGAACGTAGAGCAAATCCTGACCTATGACAATCTACAGGTGATGGCTGACCTGGAGGAGGAGGTCGCCAATGACCCTCGCTTCAGGGGAATCATCAGTCCCGTCACATTCCTGGAGCCAGCCCTCAATGAGTTAGCCCCGGGTGAAGGGTTCTCTGTCCTAGAGGACCCGGCCGTGCTGAAAAGCGTCCTCTATGCTTCGGATGGGTCTATTAGGCCTGAACTCTCGGCGGCGATCCCCAACTCGGAAAACGTACTGATTAATCTTATCCCGTCAGGTGAACTTACCCATGAACAACAGATGGAAGCCCAGCAAGAAATAGCAGAGTTCCTTGACCAGCACCCGATTACAGGGATGGAATACCTGGTCTCCAGCGATGCCGAAGTGCTGAAGACCTTGAGCGAGGAAATAAGTAAGAGTATTGGTCTTCTCCTGGGGCTTGCTGTTGTAGTCATGTTCGTCATCCTCTTTCTTCTCTTCCGGGTCAGGTGGCGACTTTTGTCCCTTCTCATGGTATTGATAGCTACGCTATGGGCCTTTGGACTCATGGGCTATTTCGGCATCTCCCTCTCTATGACCACCATGGCGGTCGTGCCCATCCTTATTGGTCTGGGGATTGACTATTCTCTCCAGTTTCACAACCGGTACCAGGAGGAGATCACCAGGCAAAGCTCAGTATCAGCAGCCATAATCCACTCCATGGCCAGTATCTCCCCTGGAGTGGGCATTGCCTTCGGGGCTACCACTATTGGCTTCCTCACCCTGTTGATATCCCGCGTGCCAATGGTAAGGGACTTCGGCATAGTTCTTGCCCTTGGCATACTTCTCTCCTATATTGTCGCCTTGTTTCTCCTGAACGCCATACTGGCCCGCCGGGACCGAAAAGCGTCCCTGGAGGAATTAAAGACCGAGTCTAGAGAGGCCAGCCACCGTGAGGAGCGAGTCTTGGGAGCCATCACCCGCCGTATTATCGGCCACCCTATTCCCCTGTTGATTCTGGCCGTAGCCCTCTTTCTGGCTGGGGCAATACTTGACCACCGCTTGCCTGTGGTAACCGAATGGGAGAGGTTGATGCCTCAGGATATTCCCGCCCTCCAGGAGGTGAGGGAGGTAAGGAGTGTCGTGGGTTATGCGGGCGAACTGCGATTTATGATTGAGGGAGAAGATGTGCTCCGTCCAGAGGTTTTGCGCTGGATGCAGGACTATGAGGAGCAGGAAATGGACCTCCACCCTGAGCTCAAGGCAGTGGCCAGTCCAGCCACTTTCATCACCCAGTCCACTGGCGGAACCATCCCTGAAGACGAGGGGGAAATCGACGCCATCCTGGCTTCTGTTCCAGCGCCTCTGCGTCAGGGCGTGGTCAACGACCAGGAGAATACAGCCTTGATTTCCTTCCCACTGGCGCCGCTACCCCTGGAAGAGGTAAACCGACTTGTTGAGGCGATGGAAGGGGATATAGAAGCCCCGCCCGACATCAGAGTCGTTCCTACAGGGACGCTTGTGCTGGGCACCAAGACCATGGATGCTATGGTTAGCACCCGCCTTCCCATGATCCTGGCAGGATTCGCAGGCGTGTTCTGCGCTCTTCTCATCCTCTATCGGCGCCTGCGACGGGTTGTCTTTGCTGTCGTCCCCATGTCCCTGGTCCTCGGCTGGTCGTCGGCCGCCATGTACTTCTTCGGCATAGCCCTGAATCCCCTGACTGCCATCTTGAGCGCCATCATCATTGGGATAGGTACAGAGTTCGCCGTCCTTCTCCTGGAGAGATACCACGAGGAGATGAACAAGGGATATCCACCCCGCCAGGCGATGCTTACTGCCTGCTCAAGCCTGGGGCGGGCAATAGTGGTCTCGGCACTCACTACGCTCGGCGGCTTTGCCTGTCTTATAGGTTCCGACTTCGTCATGATTCGAGACTTTGGAATAGTGACGGTAATAGACGTTTTCCTCTGCCTGGTGAGCGTCATGATAGTGCTTCCGCCGCTGGTGGTGTGGTTCGATGAGTGGCGTCTGCGAAGGCTGCAACCGGCACCAGAGGCTGTCCCCCAGGAGGATGTGGGCGAGCAGCCTGCCGAGCCGGTCCCCTCAGTTGAGGCTGATGAGGAGGTGCCACAGCAGTAGGGTGGGCTGTGCCCACCATCTCACCAACGCCAGTCGGTAGCCATGGGCCGGGGTGCCGCCCACAAGCGCTCAGCTTGTGGGTGATACGGGTTCACGTTACTATGCGTTTTGAAGCTCGTAGAGGCTTGAGCCACCCTGCTCGACAATGGCCAC
>JAUWXW010000120.1 GCA_030616195.1 Chloroflexota bacterium
TGTCAACCATCCTTGGTAGGGGAAAGTATTCAGCCATAGTAAACCCACACCGTGTATCAACACAAAATTGGCAAAGAGCATTAGTCCCAGCATGGGGAAAAATCTCCGCGAGTTAACAAAGGTATCGGTGAAATGCCCCAAGAACAGCGCCGCCAGGATGAAACCTACCACGTATCCTCCGGTGACACCGGAAAAATAACCGACACCTCCCGACCAGCCAGCAAACCAGGGTACTCCAGCAGCTCCTAGGCCCGCGTAAAAGCTCATGCTCAAACCTGCATACCATTTCCCCAGCAGTACAGCACTGAGTAACACCGCAAAGGTCTGCCCAGTAATAGGCACAGGGGTCCACGGAACATGGAACCTGGCTTGAGCCAACAGCCCGGTGACACAAGCCATGCCCAGGGCCAGGCCGATTTTGTGGGTTGCACTCAGTTCATACCGCCATCTAAAAGCACCATATCTCCAGCCCTTATATCTATCCACATAGGTACTTACCGCCATTCTTCCTCCTTGCCCTGGCGAGGCTATTTACTGCAACGAAAACCTTCGGGTCCGGTGCAGGTGAATGGAAAGAGCCACACCGGTTTGGCGATAAAAGCATATCAAAGGTGGCTATCACAGTCAAACCTAGTGGCTTTGGGTGAAACTAAGGTAGGCCCCAAGAAGGAATAGTCCCACCAAGAGAGGAACATACCAGGTAAACCCGAAACGTGTCTTGAGTCGAGTCCGAGAGACAATTCCGAACATGACTATACAAGTCATCGCCAGGACTATCAGCCCGGTGAAACCGTGGCTCTCCGAGACATCAGCCAAGACGGGTCCCTGCCGATAAAAGACGTCATCCACCGCGATGATGGTCATGTTGAACATATTGCTGCCGATGATGTTGGCTACGCACATATCTATGGCACCAAGCTGCAAGGCAGCGAAGGAGACGGAAATCTCAGGCAACGAGGTGGTAAAGGCGAGAAAAAGGCTTCCCACAAAGCTTTCCTCCCAGCCCGTGCTCTCGGCAATATCCCTGCCAACGTAGGCCAGCCACGTTCCTGCCCCAATAACAAAGAGTGCTGCTATGGCAAAGCCGAGATACGCCCTCCTCAAGGATACGGACTCGTATTTTGAGACTCCTGTCTCTTCGGGGGCTCCGAAAGATTGGCGTTGCTCGTACTTGAATATCATCCTCAAGAAAAGCAGGTATAGGAGTATAAGAAGCGGGGTGTAGATTCCAATCATCCAGCCTATGCCGAGATCGTTATTGGTCCTGGTGCTGATAAGGACGCAAACTGCGCCAACGGCGACCAGTACCATGCTCAGCCCTGCCGGTAGCAAATGCCTCAAGCTGGCAGCAGTCAACAGCGGTCTGTTGTGATGGGCAACGTCCATCAAAGCCAGAATCGTCAGGTTAATAGCGTTGGAACCGAAGACGGTGCCTATGGCTAAGTCTGGCTCCTTTACCAGAGCAACAGAGCTTATGCCGGTAAACAACTCGGGCAGAGAGGTAACTGCTGCCAGCAAAAGGAGCCCCACCCACAGTCCACCCAACCCCGTCTTGTCAGCAATGATATCCCCATATCTGGCCACTTTCCTCGCGGCGACCAGGATAATGATTACACAGAGGAGAAACTTAAGCCAGATAAAGACAGTGTCCACTTGTCATCTGATTGTCTTAGTGCGGAATCATACTCAGGAATAAGCCGGCGACCACGGACGTAGCGATGGCCCCAGCCATATTGGGCCCCATAGCGTGCATTAGCAGGAAGTTGCGTGGGTTGGCCTTCTGCCCCTCTTTCTGGGCCACCCTGGCCGCCATAGGCACTGCCGAAACCCCGGCAGCACCTATCAACGGGTTTATCTTCTCCTTTAGGAACAGGTTGACAAACTTGGCTGCCAGCAAACCTCCAGCAGTGGAGAGAGCAAAAGCCACCACCGCCAGACCAATTATTTGCAAGGTCTGGCTCTTGAGAAATACATCGGCAGGCATCAAGGCCCCCACGCACAGACCGAGGATAAAGGTCAACACATTGATAAATGGACCACCCGCAGCTTCAGCCAGCCTATCAGTCACCCCGCTAACGCGCAAAAGGTTTCCAAACATGAGCATGCCGATCAGAGGAGCTGACCTGGGAACAATCAAGGCGGCAGCCAGGAAGACAAGTATGGGGAAAAGTATCCCTTCCAGCCTGGAAACCTCCCGCACCTGGGGCTTCATGTAGATAGCCCGCTCCTTCTTGGTGGTGAGCAGCCTTATTATCGGCGGTTGAAGGATAGGCACCAAGGCCATATAGGAATAAGCCACCAGCGTAATCGGACCCAGCAGTTGGCGAGCAAGTTCCACAGTAACAAAAACCGTCGGCGGTCCATCGGAGCCGCCGATTATCCCCACACAGGCGGCCTCCTGCAAGCTAAACCATCCGGTAAGATAAGCAATGAGGAAAACTACAAAGACGCCCAGTTGTGCCGCGGCTCCGAACAGGAACGATATGGGACGGGCAATGGCGGGACCGAAATCTATCATGGCGCCCACACCCAGGAAGATGAGCAGCGGTATTACCTCACTGGCTATCCCATAATTGAACAGGACATTCAACATCCCCACCTCTCCAGAGGCTATTTCGGCCAACCCCCCCTCGGCTGGCAAACCCTCTGGAGTGTATACCATCAATCCGGCTAGAGGCAGGTTAACCAGGAAGACGCCAAAACCAATGGGCACCAATAAAACAGGCTCCATCTTCCTGGCAATCCCCAGGTAGATGAGAGCCGCACCGATAAGGAGCATCAGAAGATGCTCCCAGGTTATCTCCCCGAAGGCACTATCATACCATCCGAACATTCTGGTTTACTTCTGAAAGGTGAGGTCTTCTACAGTCATTAGTCCGTGATAATGCCTAGACATCACCTTTGTCTGTCTCGCCCCCCTTTTCACCTCTGGCGGCGGCTTTTCGGATTACTAACCCCACCAGCCAAGTTATCATGGCCAGAATGAGTAACACGAGTATCGTTACCGCAAAGCCACGGCCAGCAATTCTTATCGCCTCTTCCCAATCTGCTGGCAAATCAGACTCCTTTGCTAAGAAATGGGACCGCCTCTTGAGCAGTAATTATATTGTGCTCCAAAGACTCAGTCAACAGTTCGAATTGAAAGCATATGAAGTCTCGCCTTCATGGTGTAGACCGCCTCCCCATCTCGCCCTACAAGGGGAACTTATCAACTATTCCTCGCTCCATGCCTCGTCACCGATAAGAGGAACCCAACGGCAAGGACCCATGTTTTGAATGCTTCTTCCCTTATCTTCCTTAGTAACCTTTAGCAACTCCTGTTCGTAGCGAGAGCCAACAGGGATCACCAGGCGACCCCCGTCACACAGTTGGTCCAAAAGCTCCTGGGGAACTCTGGGAGCTCCTGCGGCCACTATTATGGCATCATAGGGTGCACCTTGACGCCAGCCCAGTCGCTTTTCCGCCTGGTGAACCTCGATATTGGTGTAGCCCAGTTTGAGCAATACCTCCCTGGCACTCTCAGTCAGTTGATGGTGCCTCTCTACGGTAACCACCAAGCGAGCTAGCTCGGCCAGGATAGCAGCCTGGTAGCCGCTGCCAGTGCCTATCTCCAACACCTTTTCTTCGCCTGTTAGCTCTAAGGCTTCGATCATCATGGCTACAATGAGGGGTTGAGAAATCGTTTGCCCCTGACCAATGGGAAGTGGTCTATCTTCATAAGCTGCTTGCTGATAAGCATGCGATACAAACGACTCCCTGGGAACACGCAGCATCGCACTGAGCACTCTCTCATCCTTTATTTCGTACCTGAGGTGTGCAATTAGGTCAGCACGTGCCTTAGCGAAATCCATAATCAGACTACCTCCTCTTCCATGCGTTACACGTGCAATCCACGAAGCCGTTCAATAATCGTCCCAATAGCAATCGCTTTTGCTATGAACTTCTCCGCTGAAACAATAACTGCTTTCGCTCCAGATTGAGAAAACTCAGCCTCATAATCGGCCGCTTCACGGAGATTCATAGCATTAAGAAAGTCGCGAACTGATTGAGCATCGAGTGTGCCCTCATCCACAAATAGCGCCCTCAAAGCTACAGCCAGGCAGTAGTGCTTGGTTGCATAAGTTCGCCCAACTATTCATGTCATTCCCGCGCAGGCGGGAATCTAGGGACGTGTGTGGGCTATCCAGCATGGATTCCTGCTTCCGCAGGAATGACAACCTGGTGAATACTGGACCCTTTGACGATTTGGCGGAGCGCCTCGAAAGAGCCTCGCCAGGCATGGAGGATATGGCGCTCACCGGCGCAACGTAGCAGTAGTGGCTCTTTTCGCGGTAGCCCTGAGAGTAGATAAGCGCTCTGGCAGCATGAAACATAGCATAGTAGGCTTGGATAGTTGACCATTTGTATCGCTCATTTTCATAGCCTGCCTTTGCATCCGATAGGTCACTTTTGGCAACTGAGAGCTCCTTCTCGACCAGGTTTTTGCCTCTAGCGAAGGGAATGATCTTTTTGTTCTCAAGACACTGCTTAAACTCTTGATTCACTGGCAACCTTTTCCCATACTACTATGCCACGATCGACTTCTTCTATGAAAGTCCGCCCTGGTTCCCCTCCCTCCAATAGCTCGACAGGTATCTTAATCACTGATTGAATATGAATATTCTCGTATCCCCTCGGGAATTTGAAATTGCTGATAACATTTGACACGTCTTCCTTGCTCTTCGATACAACGAATAAATCTAAATCACTCTCAGAGGTATCTGTTCCAAGAGCACAACTGCCGTATAGCACTATACGGTTTGACATCTTTTTTAGTTCTTCTACTAATGGCTCAACTAGCATGAGGTTTATCATTTTCTTGAACTCCATAACGGCAGCCGTCGAGGAATCAATCGAATAGAAATACATTTTCCCTTCTCGTCTGCGTGTGACAGCTCCAGTCGAATATAACTCATTTAGCGCCCGGTTTGCTGAGCCGTAAGATATTCCAAGCCTACGAGCCAGCTCTCGCTCATAGAATTCCTGGTCTGAGAATTTCGCCAGCAGTCTTAGAACTTTCTGGTTGATCGTGGCGATTAAATGCGGCTGTAGCATGTGCCATTTGCTCCAAATATTGAGTATGTGCTCATTGTAATGAGCGATAACGGAAAAGTCAAGACTCTGACCTGGCCTCCCTCACAAAGATGAGCGATGGAAACCCTCAATGCATAGGGCAGGTCTCTGTCCCCTGCCACATGGGGCTCGCCTCCGGCGAGCGGAGCACCCGCCTACAACAAGGGCGGCAATGGCTGATTTGGGAGAGTCATCAGATAGTTGCCATTGGAGATTCGGCTGACTATACTTGATAATGTGCGCCCTTTTGTTCGGGAGGAAATAGTGAAGTTGGCTATTGCCGGAAAAGGAGGAGTGGGCAAGACTACCTTAGCAAGTTTGCTGGCAATGATTTACTCCGCTGAGGGCAAAAGAGTTATCGCCATTGACGCTGACCCTGATGCCAACCTGGCTTTAGCACTGGGTATCTCTATGGAAGAAGCCCGCCATATTACCCCTATCGTTGAACTCAAGGATCTCATCGAAGAACGCACCGGGGCTAAGCCGGGTACCAGTGGCATGTTTTTTAAGCTTAATCCCAAGGTTGATGATATACCCGACCGTTTCTCAGTCAAAAAAGATGGTGTCAGTCTAATGCTTATGGGGACAATAAAAGGGGGTGGTACCGGGTGTATCTGCCCTGAAAGTGTCCTGCTCAAAAGTCTCCTTTCACACTTACTACTGGAGAGATCTGACGTGGTTATC
>JAUWXW010000150.1 GCA_030616195.1 Chloroflexota bacterium
ACGAGCTTGAGCCGGGGGCCATTGTGGGGGTGCGGGGACCCTTTGGAAACCACTTTCCCCTTGATGAGTACAAGGGGAAGAACATCTTCATTATCGGCGGCGGCATCGGCTTTGCGCCGCTGCGCCCCATAATCACTACCATCATCGACCATAGAGATGACTATCAAGACCTGCTTATCCTCAACGGGGCCCGCACCCCGGCAGACCTGTGCTTCGCCACCGAGTTTGATACCTGGGCGGCCTCGCCCAGAACAAAGGTTGAACTCACCGTTGATGCCGGTGACGAAAGCTGGACCGGCCGGGTAGCTCTGATCCCCGCAGTGGTCAAAGAGCTGAACCTTTCACCGGATAACGCCATTGCCATAATCTGCGGGCCACCCATCATGATCCACTTTACCCTTATTGAGCTGAAGAAGCTGAACTTCGAAGACAGGCAGATTGTCACCACCCTTGAGAGCAAGATGAAGTGCGGCCTGGGCAAGTGCGCCCGGTGCAACGTGGGCGAGAAATACATCTGCCAGGACGGGCCGGTCTTCACCATGGAGCAGATCTCCCAACTGATCGAGCAGTTTTGAAGGCTGCTAACGGAGCGCATAGTCGCGGGGGCGACCGGCCGGTCGCCCCCGCTTGTCATTGATCAGCCTCCCCTCGCGCCTGGAAATGCGCTCCCACACCGAGGTGAGTGTCACAGGTCCCCGGACCTGACCTGGCCAACGACAAAGACGGACATTGTAAACACAGGAGGCCGTTCAGAAACAAACCGTAGAGGGCGAACTCCGTGTCGCCGCGAAACAAAGGAAGGCAGATAAGAGACGGATGTCCGCCCCTACACAAGGCCTGCTATCGAGCCTGGCGAGGCTCTCCCACAGACGAGGTAATGTAGGGATGGACCTTGAGGTCCATCCGCCCTCCTTGCGGATCGAGCTAAAGTCTCCGAAGGTCGCCAGAGGGTCGCCTAAGGCGACACCGACTCGCTGTGGCGAGGTCGATCCCTACTTTGTTGCAAGGTCGCACTCAAAGGCACCCGTATCGCCCGTCAGTTAGATGGCCTTGCGATTGCGACATTGATTTATCCCCAGTTCGTCCTTTACACTTTGGGAAAGGGAATCATAAAACATGTATGGACTGATTGATTCACACGCCCACCTGGAGGAACTGGAAGACCTCGACTCAGCCATCGAAAGGGCCAGGCAGAGCGGGGTAGTGGCCATAGTTGCTGTTGGCTCCGATCATGAATCAAATAACCAGGTACTGGAGATAGCGGAGAGATATAGAAGCCTGGTATATCCAGCGCTCGGTTTGCATCCCGGGCGCCTGGACAAGGCCATCCCGTCCCTGGAGCGCCATCTTCAATTTATTGAAGATAATTTGGAGGATGCGGTTGCCATAGGTGAGGTGGGGCTGGACTACCACAAGAGAGTAGTAAGTCTCTCCGGCAAAGAGCTGCAAAAGGAGGTGTTTGGAAGTATTCTGGCGCTGGCCAGACGGCATAGCAAGCCGGTCATAATCCATTCCCGCTATGCCTGGCGAGACTCCTTTACTCTGGCACAAGAGGCCGGGGTGCAGAAGGCAATCTTCCACTGGTACACCGGCCCAACAAACGTTTTCAATGATATCGTAAGCCAGGGATATTTTGTCTCGGCAACCTTAGCCGCCGAGTACCATGCAGAGCACCGCAGAGCCATAAAAGAGGCGCCTTTGCCGAACTTATTGCTGGAGACGGATTCTCCGGTGTTTTACAGGGGGTATCAGGCTGAACCGGCTGACGTCATTAGGGCCTTGCAGGCTACCGCTGAACTGAAAGGGCTGTCGCCAGAAATAATAGCCGACAAGACCACCGAAAACGCTCTGAAGCTGTATCGAATGCAGGGGATTGAAAAGGACCGCGTGTCGAGGTAGTAAATGGCAGAAGAGGCTTTGAGATCAAAATTTCTGGGCTCTCTGATTGGCACCGGGGTAGGCGATGCCCTGGGAGCCGGACTGGAGGGACGTCGAAGGGTTGATCAGGCCGAGGTCCGGGCTATGGCTGACACGCGTGGCACACTGATCTACACTGACGACACCCACATGATGATTGGCATAGCCGAATCGCTGATAGCCAAAAAGGGCTTCGACGGTGAACACATGACCCATAGGTTCATGGAGAATTACAGCCGTGAGCCCTACCGTGGCTACGGACCGGGGCCGCCGCGGGTCTTCAGCTTGATAAAGGCAGGTGAGGCATGGGACAAAGCGGCGGAGAGACTGTACGGTGGCGGCTCCTTTGGGAATGGCTCTGCCATGAGGATCGCTCCTGTCGGCATCTTGTACTACGATGACCTGCCCAAACTAAAGGAGATTGCCTATAAGTCAAGCCAGATCACCCACGCCCACGAGCTGGGAAAGGAAGGAGCAGCGTTGCAGGCCTACGCTGTCGCCCTGGCGACAGCCGCCGATCCCCTCTCGGAATTTCGAAGTGACGAGTTCCTCGCCAAGTTGCTCGACTTCATGCGGCACCAGGTGTTCAAACAAAAGGTAGAGAAGATAAGAGAGCTATTGGGCAAAGCGGACAAGGAGCAGGTTATCGACGACCTGGGACACGGCATCGAAGCCTTTAACTCTGTGCCTGCGGCCATATATTCGTTCCTATCCCACCCCGACTCGTTTGAGGAGGCGGTTATCTATGCCATAAGCCTGGGAGGTGACACAGACACCATAGGGGCTATGACAGGGGCAATATCAGGGGCGCACCTGGGCATCGAAGCCATTCCCGGCAGATGGCAGGAAAGGCTGGAAAACCGGGAGTACTTAACAGGGCTAGCAGAACAACTTTGGCGTATCAGAGCTTGAGCAGAATTCGCCCAATAACCTTGCCCGAATAAGGCCGCCAGGGGCGACCGAAGAATGTAGGCACCCTCGTAATCCACGCCCTTGACATCGAAGTAGGGGGCATGATATATCTGCCTTAAAAGAAAGGAAGGGAGCAAAATGAAACTCTGCGTGGTTCAGATAACCGATGTACCGGAAGAATTCATCGATGCCTCGCTGGCTATGCTGAAGCCAAGTGTCGACAAGGTACTGCGACCTGACACTGAAGTGGCGCTGAAGGGTTCGACGGGCGGACTCCCGGGAGATAATCCAGTTGACTTCGATAATCCCTATTTCAGCTTCCTGAGCGAGTGGGCAATCGTAGAGGCGATCGTTCAGGCAGAGAAGGAGGGCTTCGACGCCGCATTGGTTGGTTGTTTTGGAGACCCCGGGGTCAGGGAGGCCAGGGCGGTGGTCGGCATACCTGTTGTCGGACCTTGTGAGGCGACCTTGCACTTTGCCTGCCAGTTGGGCCGCAAGTTCGCCATAATCACCGCCAACATGCCAGGACAAATTGCCCAGATGGAGGAGCAAGTCAGGCAGCACGGTCTGGAGGGTCGGTTAGCCCCCAACGGGGTTAGAATGGACAAGGAGCCCTTTGCGGAGGCCTGGGAAAAGGGGGTCAAGAACCCAAAGCTCGCCGCCGACAGCATTGCGGAAGTAGCCAGGGAATGTGTGGCTGACGGTGCCGATGTGGTAATAGTTGGTTGTTGTGGCATGGGTCCACTTTGCAGCATGGCCGGCTTCAATAAGATCACCGTCGGGGGACAAGATGTACCCATCCTGGACCCTGTTATGGTAGCCGCCAAGACCGCCGAGATGGCCGTTGACATCAGAAAGGGAACAGGTCTGCCAATTCCCAGCAGACTGAGGAAACAGGCGCTTCCGTCAAAAGAAGACTTGGCCAGGGTGAGGTCCGTATTCGGGCTGCCAACTTAGCCCGGAGCAAGACATACTCTGCTTCGTCCAGCCCCATCGGCACCGCTGACCGCGGCGCTGACGGGCAGACCGGGGGAAACCGCCCGTTGCCTTGTGGGTGTCAGGTGCTGCACCTGACACCAATTTCATTACATCCGAGACCTGGCACAAAGACTGTGTTATATTAGTACTTGGTCAGGGTAACCTCAATGATACGCATCATTCACTTCGCTGACCTCCACATGGGGTTGGAGAGCCATAGCCGTACTGACCCGGCTACCGGCCTGTCTAGCTGCCTGCTTGATTTCCAGGCAGCATTCGATGAGGTAGTCGGGTTTGCCTTAGAAAACCAAATAGACCTGGTGGTATTCTCCGGTGATGCTTATAAGAGCCGTGACCCCTCCCAGACCCACCAGCGGGAGTTCGCCAGAAGAGTCGCCAGAATGGCAGCGAAAGGGATACCCGTTTTCCTCCTGGTAGGCAACCACGACCTGCCCAATGCCATCGGTCGAGCTACAGCCATAGAGATTTTCGACACCCTGGCTATCGAGAATGTAATCGTGGCCAACGAGCCTGGCGTCTATACCATTAAGACCAGAGGCGGGCCCATCCAGATAGCCGCTTTACCCTGGTTGAGGCGCAACGTGTTACTAGACCGGGAGGAGACCAGGCATCTCAGCCTGGAGGAACTCAAACACAGGTTGGAGGAAACGCTTACCCACATTATCGAGGATAATACTGGGAAGCTCGACCCGGGCTTGCCTGCTGTTCTATCCGCCCATGTTTCTCTGGCCAACGCCGCCCTCGGCTCGGAGAGGGCCATGATCCTGGGCCAGGACCCGGTTCTCCCTCTGGCCAGTGTGGCCAATCCCGCCTTCGATTACGTAGCTCTGGGGCATATCCACAGGCACCAGGCCCTATCCCATCGCCCCCCCGTGGTCTACTCGGGGAGCCTGCAGCGCATTGACTTCAGTGACGAGGAAGACACCAAGGGATTCTATGTAGTGGAGATAGACCCTCAAAAGAAGCTGGGAGAGAGGGCCACCTTTGAGTTCCATGCCTCAAGGGCACGCCGCTTCCTGACCATAAAGACCACTGTTCACGCTAGCGATCCCAACCCCACCGTCACCATCCTGGGGGATATCGCCCGGCGAGCAGCAGACATTCCAGGAGCCATAGT
>JAUWXW010000009.1 GCA_030616195.1 Chloroflexota bacterium
TCGATCTCAGTATCCCAGTACTTCCGCTTCATGTCCCCTCCTTCATTGAAAGTAGGACGCCAGCCTTGCAAATAGGGCCAATCACAGCGTATCCCAACTGTCTGCGACGCCTTATTCTAGCATAAGACCTCTATTCATCAAACAGACCATGAAGTCCATCCTTCCTGTCGATGAGGGGGCGGACTAGGCCATCCAGAGGCTGATGGAATAGGAGCAAGTAAGAGCAGGCAGTTTGAGCCATCTTGGGGAACATGTGGTGTTGGCAAAGAAGTGACTGCCATTCAGGCGGTGGAGGAGTGCCAGACATTGACAGTTTCAAACAATGCTGCCATATTAATTCAAGAAATGGACAGGAAGTTGACCAAGGTAGTGGCTATGGCCCTTCTGGGGCTATTACTGGTAACCATGCCCGGTCTAGCTGGTTGTAGCCGGGCTGAGGCGTCTACAAGGGAGATTATCGTTGGATTCCTGGATGACTTAACCGGAGCGGGCAGCTTTGCCATAAAGCAGGGCTATCAGGGTATGCAGGACTACTTTCGCATGATTGAAGAGGAGGACCCCATACCCGGGGCGAGAATAAAGCTCATCAACTATGATACAAGGCTTGACTACGGCAGGGTGTCTGCCGGTTATGTATGGTTGAAGGGTCAAGGAACAGAGCTATTCATCATAGTTGTATCCTCGACTGAGGAGATGGTCGCGGACGACTTGGAACGGGATGAGATTCCCATGTTTGGTCTTCAGTCGTCACCCGCGCTGCTGGGAAAGGACTGGGTCTTTACCTTTGCTCCCGCCTGGACGTGGGAGGCAGACTGCATTATGCAGTATATTTGGGATAACTGGAACTACGATGAAATGGCGAGAGCTCCCATAGTGGGTCACATAGGGGTTTCCGGTTGGGTGGGGCCTACTCTGGTGATGGAAAGGCTTGAGGAGTTGCATGACCGGTACCCAGATGAATTCGAGTTGAGGGATGAGTTGGCTCCCTGGGGAGCTATGACCTGGGTTAGTGAGGTCAGCCGGCTGAAGGACTGTGACTTCATTATTCCCACGGTGTATGGTCCGCAAATGGTTAGCTTCTTGAGGGAAGCAAGAGAAAGAGGATATGAGGGCCAATTCGTCAGCACAACGGCGGTGTTGATAGCCTTTTGGGACCTGGTGAGGGCCAGCATCCCGCTGGAAGACGTTGATGGCACTCTCAGCTTGTCTGCCTGGCCCTACTGGACGGACGATGTGCCTTTTCTCGACCAGTGCCGGGAACGTCTGTTGAGATACCGTCCCGATGAAGCCGAGTTTCACCTGAGGCAGACAGGGTGGATGACCGGGCAGGCCTTAGCTATGATCGTAGCTGATGCCATAAGGACGGCAGTAGAAGAGGTAGGGGCTGACAATGTAGATGGCCATGCCCTGCGCGATGGGCTGGCAAAGGTAAATATCACCGTTGAGGGGTGGGGTAGCCGCCCGTGGCAGTTTACTGAAGACCGCAATGTCCTTCTGCCAGAGCTCAGGATGTACGAGTATAGGGCGGCGGAAGACAGCTGGTTTGCCGTTACCGACTGGTATCTGCCTCTCTCAGTGGCCGGTCAGTAATCCGAGTTCTTGACAACCTCAAGCAAGGTCCATAAGTACCTACCAGCCGGGACTGAAGACCCCCCTTGCTTCAGGCCAACCAGTGACCATCGGTTGCATCGGTCTAGGCTGTCCCTACCAGTTGGCCCTCGTAGACAAAACGCCTGGTGCGTTCCTCCACATCTTCGGGCTTTACTTCCGCTCGTGCCACGCCGGAATCTATAGCCGCCTTAGCCACTGCAGCAGCTACCTTCATTGATACGCGGAGGTCCATAGCACTAGTTATAACGTAATCCTCTTTGAGCTCTTTGTCTCCCACCAGTCCGCTCATGGCGTGAGCGGCAGCAATCTTCATCGGCTCGTTTATGTCGCTGGCTCTCACGTCCAGAGCGCCTCTGAAGATGCCGGGGAAGGCCAGACAATTGTTGACTTGATTGGGAAAGTCTGACCGACCGGTAGCAACCACCCTGGCGCCCGCCGCCTTGGCTGCATCAGGCATGATCTCCGGGACAGGGTTGGCCATAGCGAAGATGACCGGGTCTTTGGCCATCGACTGCACCATTTCAGGGCTGACCACGTTGGCCGCCGAGACGCCGATGAATACGTCAGCACCTTTGATTGCCGCCCCCAGGGTCCCGTTGAGTTTATCCAGATTGGTCACCCGAGCCATTTCCTCCTTGGCCCAGTTCATGTTTTTCTTCCTGCCTTCGTATATTGCCCCCGTCGAGTCACATATTATGAGGCTGCCCACTCCCACGGAAAGCATCATCTTGGCTACCGCCATGCCGGCAGCACCGGCCCCATTGATCACAATGCTTACCTCAGACAGGGTCTTGCCGACTAACTTCAAGGCATTGACTAGCCCCGCCAGTACCACTACGGCGGTGCCGTGCTGGTCATCATGAAACACCGGGATATCCAGTTCCTTCTTCAGGCGCTGCTCAATGGCAAAGCAGCGAGGTGCAGAGATGTCCTCCAGGTTCAGTCCACCAAAAGAAGGGGCAATGTACTCTACAATCTCCACTATCTCGTCGGGGTCCTGAGTAGACAAGCATATGGGGAAGGCCTCCACCCCGGCAAAGGTGTTGAAGAGAATAGATTTCCCTTCCATCACTGGCAGAGCTGCCCTGGCACCGATATTGCCGAACCCCAGCACAGCACTCCCATCTGACACGACAGCTACAAGATTGCCTTTGGCTGTATACTCATACACCTTGGTCAAATCTTTTTGAATTTCTTTGGAAGGCTCGGCACTGCCCGGAGGGAGGCAGAAGGCTTTGAAGAGATAATGGTCAATAGTGTGTACTTTGCTCCTGATCTCCAAAACACCTTGAAACCTCTTGTGGAGCTCGACTGCTTCATCTGCCAGGGAAAACTCTCCCTCCTTATGAGGTGGTCTGGAAGACACAGGAAAGTGGCCCTCACGAAGATACTCGTGGAGTCTAGCTGACACCTGGGACGGTTCAAGCTCGACTCTGGCTTCTCCCGTTTCTATGGCTGATCTGGCAACAGCCTCAGCTACGGCAGGTGGTACTCTGAAGTCAAGCACCTTTGGAACTATGTGGTCAGGCCCGAGCTCCGCATCTGATACCAAGCCCGCCATGGCATGTGCGGCAGCTACCAGCATCTCATTATTGATATTTCTTGCCTGTACATCCAAAAGCCCCCTGACGAAACCGGGGAACACCAGAGCAGTATCGATTTGATTGGGGAAATCGCTTCTGCCAGTGGCCACAACACTGGCCCCACCTTCTCTTGCTATCTCCGGCATGATCTCGGGCATAGGAAGAGCCAAAGCAAATACGATGGCGCCAGGAGCCATCGAGCTTACCATCTCTGCTGTTACCTGGTTGCCCTCTGACAGGCCAACGAAGACATCTGCCTGCTTCATCATATCGGCCAGGCTCCCTTTTCTATCCTCCAGGTTGGTTCTCCTGGCCATTTTGGCCTTCGCCCAATTCATTCCCTCCGCCCGGTATTTATGGATAGCGCCAGCCCTGTCACAGAGAACAATGTCCCCTGCTCCGGCATAGAGCAACAAATCCGCTACTGCTATCCCGGCACTTCCTGCTCCATTAATCACCACACTGATTTCCTCTAGCTTCTTGCCGACGACTTTCAATGCGTTGATCAAGCCAGCGAGAACCTCCACAGCAGCACTGTGCGCATCATCATGAAATACCGCGATATTGGCCGCAACCTTAAGCTGATCCTGTACGGCAAAGCATCGAGGTGCCGAGATATCCTCCAGGAATATGCCTCCAAAGGTAGGGGTAAGGGATAGAACAGTCTGGACGATTCTATCTACATCCTGTGTTGAGAGGCATATGGGGAAAGCGTCTACCCCGGCAAAGGTCTTGAAGATAACAGACTTCGTCTCCATTACCGGCAATGCTGCCTCAGGACCTATGTTGCCAAGCCCCATGACAGCAGAGCCATCGGTGATAATGGCAACTGTGTTCCCGCGGCAGGTGGACTCAAAAGATGCCGCGGGATTATCAACAATTTCAAGACAAACCTGGCCCACGCCAGGGGTATAGAGAAGGCTCAGGGCTGACCTGTCTCTAAGAGGAACCTTGCTGCCTACGCCAATGAGGCCGCCATGTCTGCGGAGATATCGTAGTGTCTCTTCACTCATGGACTAACCCCCTGTTGCCCGTCATGCTATCGATCTGGGATTTTCCACATGGACTACTGTGGCTATTTGGGCTACGTTAGCTATGTTAGCTCCCCTGCTGGGTGGCTGTCAAGGCTGCTACGGGGCCAAAACCGACTCCCGCAGTTCTGGGTACCAGCTCGCCACGGCGAGTCGGTCGCCAGAGTCGGTCAACAGAGTCGCTCGGTAGAGTCGCCTGTGGAGACCTCTGGAGACCTCTGGAGACCTTTGGAGACCGTGCCCATCTATCCTTGACCAATGATTTCCTTTGTAGCCAAAGGCACAAACTCTATCCCGCCGTCTATTTCGAACATCTTGCCGGTCACCCAGTCGGAGGCAGAGGAGGCCAGATACAGCGCCGCCAGGGCTATATCCTCAGGAGTGCCCATGCGGTTCATTGGCGTGCCAGCCACGATTTTGTCTTTCACTGGTCCAATCATTTGAATGGCGCGCTCCGTCAAAACGGCGCCCGGTAGGATGGCATTTACCCGAACGTAGGGAGCCAGTTCCCAGGCCAGCGTCCGAGTGAAAGAGTTCACTCCTGCCTTGGCCGCCCCGTAGGCAATCATGCCGACGCTGGGTATTATAGAGTCTCGGCTGGAGATGTTGACGATTGAGCCTGCCTTCTGCTCCAGCATCACCTTGGCTACCGCTTTGCTACAGATAAACATGCTGGTGAGATTCTCCCGTAAGACGGCCTCCCAGGCCCGCTGGCTCATTTGCATCACTGGTCTGAAGAATCCGGCCCCGGCATTGTTGACCAGGATGTCGATCCTACCAAACTCCTGTCTTGTCATGTTAACCATGTTGTCTACTTGCTCTTCATCACGGACGTCACAGGGTGTGACCAGGGCTTTGCGGCCCAGGGCGCGGACCTCGGCCGCAGTAGCCTCTATCTCGCTCACTGTTCTGGCCGCACAGACCAGGTCAGCGCCAGCCTCGGCAAAAGCCAGGGCAATTCCTTTGCCTATTCCCCTTCCATCCCCGGTGACGATAGCCACCTTGCCGTTCAATGCAAACCTGTCCAGGATCATCTCGGTCACCTCCTAAGAACATTCGGCCTTAAACCGAACTCAGCGGTCTACCTCCCCTTGAAAATCGGTGGCCTCTTCTCCAAAAAGGAAAGTACACCCTCCTTGTAATCTTCGGTTTGGGTAAGGATGGACGAAGCGTGGCCCTCTGTGCGAAGCTGGGTATCGAAGTCAGCCTCCAGGCTTTCATAGATCATTTGCTTTAGCGTCTGCAAGGCAATGGGTGGCATTTTCACCAGCTTGGCGGCCAGTGTTTGGGCTGCCTCCATCAGGCCTTCGGGAGACACGACTTCGCTGACCAAACCAAACCTCTCTGCCCACCTGGCATCTCTCTTCTCTCCGGTGCTCAGAAACTCGAGGGCGACGGGTATGGGCATGAGGCGCGGCAGTATGTAGGTGAGCCCGAGTTCTGCTGCCAGCCCCAGTTTGATGAAGGCGGGTGTGAACGTGGCCTGCTCTGAGGCAATGCGGTAGTCACAGTGACATATCAGAGCCAAACCCATGCCGGCAACGGCGCCATTGACAGCAGCAATGATCGGCTTTTTGCAGGCGCGGAGGGACATGGGTACCACCTGCGCCAGCCCGAAGGGCTGACTGAGGGTCGCCGTGCCCATCCCTGAGGAGGTTGGATCAGCGGATGCCTCGGCAACAGCCGCGACGTCCAGGCCAGGGCAAAATGAGCGTCCCGCCCCGGTCATGATGATGGCTCTGGTCTCGTCGTCGCTGGATAGTTCATCCATGCACTGCTTAAACTCGTGCAAGAATGTCACATCCATGGCATTATACCGTTCGGGCCTGTTAAGGGTGAGGGTAGTCACGTAGTTGGCTTTCTCCAGTAGAATCCTCTGGTAAGGCATGGGTCACCTCCTTAATTTGCAGTCAGGTACAGCCTCCTCAACCTGTTTTGAGGCCGTCCAATTCCTGTATCAGCGCGCCTATTACCTCGTTGACGTCACCCACAATTCCATAGTCCGCAATCTGAAATATCTCCGCTTTGGGGTCCTTGTTTATGGCCACTATGATGCCGGAGCCCCACATTCCGGAGGTGTGTTGCATGGCACCGGAAATGCCGCAAGCAATGTATAGCTCCGGTTTCACCGTTATGCCTGTCTGCCCCACCATGTGTCCCGCCGGCAGCCACCCTAAGTCTGTTATCTCTTTGGTGGCCACCACCGCTGCCCCCAGGGACTGGGCCAGGTCCTCTAGCCTGTGGAAGTTCTCCAGCCCCCCTATTCCCCTTCCGCAAGCCACCACCACCCTGGCCTCTTCTGGACTGCTGCCCTGCTCTGCCCTCTGTGCCTTCTTCAATATCTTGAGCCTGAGGTTTTCTTGCCCTGGGCAAATGGGCAGCGAGACGATGTCACCTCGCCTTGAAGCATCCCGCGGGCAGGGCTGTAGCACCCCCTGGCGAACAGTGGCCATCTGCGGCCTATGATCAGGGCAAACGAAGGTGAGAATCATGTTGCCGCTGTAGCCACGCTTCGTTTGGAGCAAGAGTCCTGTTTCCTGTTCGATATCCAGGGCCACGCAGTCTGCAGTGAGCCCCGTGCCCAGTCTGGCTGCGACCCTCGGGGCCAGGTCCCTGCCTATGTCGGTAGCTCCCATCAAGAGGATGTCCGGCTTGTGCTCCAGCGCAGCATCAGTCACCGCCCGGCAGTAGATACTGGTATCGTAGTCACCTAGCGTCGGGCCATCCCCCAGAAGCACCTTGTCCGCTCCGCGGTAGATCAGTTCTTCAGACAAGCCCGTGACGCCGGAGCCGAGAAGAATGGCCCATACCTGGCCGTTCAATGCCTTGGCCAGTTCTTGGCCCCTTCCCAGTATCTCCAGGGACACCCTGGCCAACTCCCCGTCTGACTGTTCAGCAAATACCCACACCATGCCCCGACCTTCCGCGTTTCCCTTCATATCGCTCGACGATGTCACCTCTGGCCTCCTAGATCACCTGTCTTTGCCTGAGCCGCTCCAAAAGCGTCCCAACCGCCTCCTTCGTCGGACCGGCCAGCATCTCCCCCTCCCTTTTCCTGGGCTCGGGCACCCAGGCAGCGGCCATCCGGGTAGGCGACTCCAGAAACCTCATGCTGCTCGTGTCAATGCCGAGGTCATCGGTCTTCCAGGTAATGACCTCTTTTTCCCGGCATGCCACCAGGATTGCTTCCACAGAGGGCTGCCTCGGGGTGTTAATACGTCTGGTGACAGTTATTAGGGCTGGCAACCTTGCCTCCACCCACTGCAAGCCGGACTCGACGGCCCTCTCCGCCTCTAGTCTTTCCTGGTGTACTTCCAGCCTCTGCACCGACGTGACCTGGGGTAACCCCAGACGTTCAGCTAACTCAGGACCTACCTGGGCGGTGTTCCCATCGGCGGACTGCTTGCCACAGAGGATCAGGGCAAAGCCGCCCAGCTTTCGGATGGCCTGGGCCAGCACGTAAGATGTGACCAGGGTATCGGAGCCAGCAAAGGCCCGATCGCATAGCAAAACAGCCCTGTCTGCTCCCATAGCCAGGGCTTCCCTCAGCGCACCTTCTGCCTGGGGTGGACCCATCGATAGGGCCGTCACTCTACTGCCATGCTTCTGCTTCAGGAGCAGAGCCTCTTCCAGTGCGCACAAGTCCTCCGGGTTGATGACCCCAGGTACGTTTTCTCGCTTCAAGGTACCCGTCCTGGGGTCAATAGACACGGTTCCACTGACGGGAACCTGCTTTATGCAGACAATAACATTCATAGACTGGCCCCGAAATCGTTGGTTTTTGCAAGGGAGGTGATTTCCCTGGCTACTGCATCAGGAGGGAACCGGCGGCTATAGACCTCTGAACTTCGCTGGAACCTTCTGTTAGCTCAAACATCTTTGCTTGCCGGTAGATCCTCTCTATCTTGAAGTCCTTGGTGAGCCCGTAGGAGCCATGGACCTGTATTGCCATGTCGGCCACTTCCTTCGCTATCCGGGAGGCAAAGAGCTTCAGCACGGCACTCTCCATACGGGTGTCTTGCCCCTGATCTGTGAGCCAGGCGATCCTATAGGTTGCCCAGCGTGCCGGTTCTATCCTGCAGGCCATCTCGGCCAGGAGCCACTGGATGGCCTGCATAGAGGCGATAGGCACTCCCCTTCGCGTTCGCTGCTTGGCGTACTTGACGGCTTCGTCCAGGGCAGCCTGGGCCAAGGCTGTGGCGCTGGCAGCCAACATCACCCTTCCCTCGGCAGTTATGGAAAACAGGATATTGAAGCCGCCGCCCACCTCGCCAAAGAGGTTGCCCTTGGGCACCCGCAGGTCGTCAAATCGTGTATCTACCGTTTCCAGTCCCTTGCCTACCATCAACTCAAAAGGTTTTGAGCAACTATACCCCTCCACATTCTTGTCTACCAGGAAGGCCGTTGTCTTGTCGTCTACATTGGCGAAGATAATGGCAGGGCCATCCAGATGGCCAGCGGTATGGAACCGCTTAATGCCATTGATTACCCACGAGTCCCCCTCCAGGCGAGCCGTGGTGACCAGGGACTTGGGATCGGAGCCGGTACCAGGCTCCGTGAAGGCGTAGCTTCCAATCGCCTGACCTTTGGCCAGCAGCGGGAGGTAGCGCTCCTTCTGCTCTTCAGTGCCTAACAAGGCAATGGCCCTGCCTACGATGTTATTGGACATGGCCTCCAGGCAATGACAGGCAGGGTAGCTCAGTTGCTCCATGACCAAAACACAGTTCAGCACGCCAGCCTCGGAGCCACCGTACTGCTTGGGAATCAACATTCCCACAAAGCCTGCTTTGACCAGCTTCTCAGTCATATCGGGTGGTATCTTGCCGTCGCGGTCAACCTGCGCCGCAATAGGTTCGAGTTCCCTCTGGGCAAACTCCCTGGCTTGTTTCTGAATGATCTCTTGCTCCATAGTCAGTTTGAACTGCATTTTCCCCCTTTCCACTCAGCCAACTATGAATAGTGGCGCATTTCCCTTCCAAATAGCGTTAACCAGCGCCTATTTTCTTGGGGGGATTGGGAACCACTGGGTCATCCAGCCAAACTCCCTCTGGCACGAACCCTTCAATTCCTCCACCTGGTCCCAGCGGCGTATCTGAACGTCGACATCACAATACTGTCTGAAGTAGCCGCCTGGGTTCTCCGCCGTGAATGAGGTGCCCGGAACATCGATCAGAAGCTCACGCTCAATGATGACGCCGGGGTGAATCTGCGCTGTCATCTCTACGTTGCCCTCGGTGGCGTGGAGCGTTTCAGTAGTCGGATAGGGCATCCCATTGATTTCATCAAGCACGAATTCCTCCGGGTGGAGGCACAAGTTGTGCGTGCTAAGGATGGGATCGCTTCCCTTGTACAAGACGAAAGGTGAGAAGTGACGGTGTCTCGCGGCGGCGGGCGACGTGGAGTCGGTCCAGATGCCCGTGTAGTCACCGGCATAGAAATGCCCCCAGAACCAGTGCGGCATCATCCCGGCGAAGGATATGTTCCCCAGTTGGCGCTCGACATATGCCAGGCCCTTTACCTTCACTGGCTTCCCCTGGAAAGTGAAAGTACCTTCCATGTCGGCCCTGGCAATCAGTGGCCACCATCCAACACCCAGGTTCCGCTTGGGATTATGGTAGGTATACCCGTGTTCGTCTTCGACAAACTGCATTCCTAGAGCCACGGCCTTGGCGGTGAAGTCTAAGCCAACCCCGTCCATGTCGATCTTGACCCGGTACCCCGTCGGTTTGCCGTCGGGTCCCATAGATCCTATGCAGTAGTTGTCTCCTATGGTCACACCCCACGGCTCCCCCTCCTTGAACTCCTCAACGGGGAATGATTTGGCTACCCGGTGTGTCACGCCCTCGCGACTGGTGATTAGGCAGTCAATCAGCGGCCAGTCTTTCTTATCCTCTCCCACGATGTGGGCCATGTTCTCCATCCTGTAGGCCATCGTCAGGCCGTACCAATAACCCTCTTCCGTCCACCCGTCGAACCACAGCCAGTCCCAGTAAGGCCCTCCGCTTTTCAGTTCAAGATGCCACGCCAAATTATTCTTCGATACAGTCGTGAATGTGAATCCTCTGGGCATCACGTCCCCCTTTTTCTTTGAATGATCTCCCTTTATTGTGACAAAAGAGTCCCCATGTGTCCAACGGCCTGGCATCAGAAGCTTGCTGCCGGTGCCCATCGGTGCAGCCCGCCAGCATCAAACTGCCCAGGGAGGCCAGGGCATCACACTGCAACCACTTCAATTCATCTTGCATTACACCTCCTCCTTCCTAGCGCAGCCGACTAACCTGGGCAGAGTGAATAGTGACGCACTCCTGAGCCTGAGAACGGGGCTTTGATGCACCTAGCGTGCTTAGCCCCAGCGCTCTAGTCAGTAATGACCCTCAGTCTCGTCCTTTCTGGAAGCTTTAGATTGAGCGATGTATCGAATGCGAGAACTCTATTCCGCCGTCTATTTCGAACATCCTGCCGGTTACCCAGTCGGAGGCAGAGGAGGCTAGATAAAGCGCCGCCAGGGCTATATCTTCAGGTGTGCCCATGCGCTTCAGTGGGGTGCTATCCACAATTTGGGCCTTCACCGGCCCGATGACCGTAGCAGCGCTTTCCGTCCAAACCGCACCCGGGAGGATAGCATTTACCCGAACGTAGGGGGCCAGCTCCCAGGCCAGGGTCCGAGTGAAAGAGTTCACTCCGGCCTTGGCGGCCCCGTAGGCAATCGCACCAATGCTCGGGATTTGAGACTCGCGGCTGGAGATGTTAACGATTGAGCCGGCCTTCTGCTCCAGCATGAACCTGGCCACAGCTTTGCTACAGATAAACATACTGGTGAGATTCTCTCGAAGATCAGCCTCCCAGGCCCGCTCGCTCATTTTCATCATTGGTGTGAACAAGCCACCCCCGGCATTGTTGACCAGAATGTCGATGTGGCCAAACTCCTGTCTTGTCATGTTAACCATCTTGTCTACTTGCTCTTCATCTCGGACGTCACAGGGTGTGACCAGGGCTTTGTGGCCCAGGGCGCGGATCTCAGCGGCAGTAGCCTCTATCTCGCTCACAGTTCTAGCCGCACAGACGAGGTCAGCACCAGCCTCAGCAAAAGCCAGGGCAATTCCCTTGCCTATCCCCCTTCCCGCCCCGGTGACGATAGCTACCTTGCCGTTCAATGCAAACCTGTCCAGGATCATCTCGGCCCCCTTTGAGAATCCGCAGGCATTAAATCGAGAACAAAGAAATCCCTATTTGACTCCGGCATTTTGCACCTCCATTTCAGAATTCTGGGGTTGCAGACCTAGCCATGGTAGCTCCACCCCAGGCTGGCAGAATAGCCTCAATCCTCAGCCTTGTATACCTTGCACAACTGTTCTCTAAAGGTCCAGGCGCCGCTCTGCGGGTCACAGCAGTCGTCCAGATCATCATCCACCACGGCGTTTATGTTTGAGCGCCACAGCCCATGAAGAGAAGGCTCTTCTCCGGGCTCACTGGGGTACCACCAACCGTGTTCGGCACTGACCACACGAGGGTCTATGCCATCGAAGTACATACATTTGAATTTGACTCTGGCCAGCGGCGTCTCGATCCATACCCAGTCGCCGTCGCCAATACCCAGCTCACGGGCTTTCTCGGGGTTGATTTGGACTATCGGCTCGGGGTACCTCTTGCGAAACGACTCGATCTGATGGAACTGTGAATGGTAGTGGTACCGGGCTCTGGGCCCTGAGAGCAGGTACAAGGGGAACTCTTTGGCCCGCTCCGGGTCACTGACCGGGGTGCGGGGAGCTTCGTTGTACCCCGGCAAGGGATCATATCCAATCTCTTCCATGAGCGTGGAGTATAGCTCGAACTTACCTGTAGGCGTGCCGAATCGGAATCCCGGCTCGTCGAATTTCCTGTGCCGCAGCCACGGATTATCGAAGCCATAACCTCCCTTTTCTTTGACGAACTCCTCGAAGGTCAAGCCCATTGGCTCAAGGCGATAGTCAAAGGCCTCTTCCAGCGTCTTCCACGGCCAGTATTGTTCCTGCCCCAGTCTCAGCCCCAGCTCACGACAGAGATAGTATTCGTCTTTGCGCTCGTAAAGTGGCTGTATCACTTTTGCTCCAGCCTCTACCAGGGGCGACATATTGCCTCCGTGACCCATGGTGGATTTCTCCAGATGGCCGGCGGCCGGAAGCACGTAATCGGCGAGCTGGCAGGCAGAAGTCATGAAAATGTCCATATTCACGCTGAATTCCACCTTCTTCAACGCCTGGTAGACAAGCTTGGCATTGGCAAAGTTGAGGAGGGGGTTCTGGCATATGGTTATCAGCCCTTTAATGGGATATGGGTTGCCGGTGGTGATGGCCCGCCACATGGACGGGGGATGGCCCACGCCGCCGAAGTAGTAGTAGCTCAACGGCCGTCCGGTGAGTTTCTCATACTCTGCCCCAACCCTGTCCCACATGTCCCAGGAGAACATCCTGTATTTCTCTCCCCCGATAGCCTTCCTC
The DNA here is from genome assembly GCA_030616195.1 of Chloroflexota bacterium. The sequence continues at coordinate 12,703 of JAUWXW010000009.1, forward strand.
TTCTGCTCTTTAGAAAGAAATTCAGAGCCCTCAACGTCGCCGGCGAGCCTGATGCGCGGGTGGGGCTCCAGCAGCAGGTTCGCCCCCGGCACATCCAGGTTGCCGGTTATTGCCGGCAGGATCAAGGTCATCTGCATGGCTGGCACCGAGTTTCGGGCATGTTCGATGCCCATAGCCTCAAAACAGATGCCTGGTTTGGTCGTGGCATAAAGCCGGGCTGCCTCCCTGATCTTGTCAGCGGGCACCCAGGTGATCTCCTCGACCTTCTCCGGCGGGTACTCATTGACCCGCTCCACAAACCTGTCCCAACCGTAGCACCATTGGTCGACAAAATCCCTGTCATAGAGCCCCTCATTTACTATGACGTTGGCCATACCCAGGAGCAGGGCAGCATCGGTGCCCGGCCTGGGTTGCAGCCATACGTCTGCCAATCTGGCTGCGTCTGTAAGTCTGGGGTCGACGACTATCAATTTCAACCCTTCATCTTTGGCCTTACGCAGGCGATGCCATAGACGCCAGGCAGCCATCGAAGGGTTCGCCCCTACAATGAGAAAGCACCTTGTTTCGGGGCGTATGATGGGCCAGGGTATTACCCAGCCACTGATAATCAGGCTGGTCAGCATGGTGGGCATAAGGCATACCCGCCCGTGAGACATCAAATTGGGGGTCCCGAACAGGTACTCGAAGCGAGTCAAGTATTCCCCCGAGCAGTGGTTATCGCCGCCAACCGAGATACAAACAGCCTCCGGCCCGTGTTTGTCTCTTATGTCTTTCAGCTTCTCGGCGATCTCGTCCAGCGCCTGCTCCCAGGTGATCCGCTGCCATTTGTTGTCTCCCCTGTCGCCCACCCTCTTCAAGGGGTAGTTGAGGCGGTCCGGATGATACAGAAGCTCCGGAGACGTAAGCGACCGGGGACATCCCTTAAACCCCTTGGACTCAACGCTCACCACACGGCCATCGCTGAGCTTGACTTCCATGGGGCAGTGCCAGACACAGAGGCCGCACACTGTCATTTTCACTTCTTCAGCCATTGTTGTCCTCCTGTGGCCTTTATGTTGGAAGCTGCCCGCGTCGCCCGGGCACGACCGTATTTTAGCTCTATCGACTCCGTATGCCTAGTCGTGTACGACATCTCCACACGAATGGGTATCTGCACTGTCCAGGAATGCCCGTGGCGCACGAAAGTCCGGGCAAAGCGGAGTCCCTACAATATTGCCAATACGGTGCGAGCATACAGCCATCGCTTGGCGCCTGCTATGTCATTGCGAGGTCGCCTCTGGCGACCGAAGCAATGACATCCGAACAAAACGAGGCACACAGCCAGCACCACCTCGCTCTTGTAGCACGATAGCCTCTTGTCCCTATTCTGAGGCCACCCGCTACATCCGCCCGAATTCCCTTTCCAGTCGCCCTGAGCTGAGGTGGACTATTGTCGGCCGGCCGTGGGGGCAGGTGCGAGGTGAGGTTGCTTTCTCCATTTGCTTCACCAGCTCCCGCATCTCCTCCTGGCTCAGAATTTGACCCGCCCGTATTGCCCCGTGGCAGGCTAGAGAAGCAGCCAGCTTTTCCTCCCTCTCAGCCGGGTTAACGTCATCCTCCAGTGAGTCAAGGGCCTCCTTCACCGGCTCTTCCATGCCTTGTCCGGCAAGCATGGCGGGCACGGCACGCAGGAGGTAGGTCCTTTCACCGAAGGGTTCGATAACAAAGCCAAATCGAGCTAGTATCTCTTGTCTGGCCCTGAGCAGCTCCTCCTGCCTGAGGCTGAGCTCAATAGTTAGCGGCTCAAGAAGTGACTGGCTTTCCACCTCTTCTTTCGCCTGCTGGGCCAGTATCTTCTCGAAGAGGACTCGCTCATGGGCGGCATGCTGGTCAATAAGGTACAGCCCGTCGGGTCCCTCGGCGATGACGTAGGTGCTGGCCACCTGTCCCAGGACACGCAGAATAGGTATGCCTGAGGGAGGGGCCTTTGGTGGAACCAACGGTAAGGAGAAGCTGCGCTTTTCCTCCCCAACTGGTACTTCAGGAGTCTGTTGTTCAGGAGCGGATACAGACGCAGGCTGGTGGGAAAGCTCCACTTCAGGTAGGGGCATCTTATCCATCAACGTGCGGCGCACTGTTCCATAAACGGTATTGAAAACAACGGGCTCCTGGGAGAACCTGATCTCTCTTTTGGTAGGATGGACATTAACATCAACCGACTGCGGCAGCAGAGAAAGGTTGATTACAGCAATGGGATACCTTCCCACCCCGAGCAGACCCTCGTAGGCCCTCTCCACGGCACGGGCCAGCAAAGGGCTTTGTATCCATCGCTGATTGACGAAAAAACTGAGGTAGCTGCGGCTGGCACGGCTGAGGGAAGGGGGGCTTACATAGCCGCTGACTGCCGGAGTCAGCCCGCCCTCTTTAGCGGTCTTTTCTATCTTCAGCATAGCCTGAGCTATCTGCAAGCCATAGATTTCAGCCATGACGTCCCTTACCTTACCACTGCCTGGGGTGTGCAAAATCGGCCGTCCGTCAATCACCAGGCCGAATCTTACCCCAGGGAAGGCAAGACTGTAGTGGCTGACGAGATTGGTTATGTGGCTGTTTTCCGTTGTCGAGGACTTAAGGAACTTCAGTCGGGCTGGTACATGGCGAAACAGATTACGTACTGTAACCGTCGTCCCCTGCGGATGTGCCCTGACGCCTCTTTCCATCACCTTGCCGTCTTGCAGAGAAAGGTAGGTGCCAGACGTCTCCTCTTTGCTCCGGGAAAGAAGCTCCACCTGAGCGACATGCGCAATGCTGGGTAGAGCCTCCCCTCTGAAGCCAAGGGATTTGGCATTCTCCAGGTCAGCCAGACTGGTGATTTTGCTGGTAGCATGGCGATCAAAGGCAAGTTGGGCTTCGTCCCCTGGAATCCCCGTTCCGTTATCTGATACCCTGATGAAGTTTACTCCGCCACCTCTCACCTCGATACTGATCTGAGAGGCCCCGGCATCAAGCGAGTTCTCCACCAGTTCTTTGACTACTGAAGCCGGTCTCTCCACCACTTCGCCGGCAGCTATCTTGGAGACGAGGTCAGGGGATAGGAGATGAATAGGCATCGCTTTCCGTTTTCCTTGGCTATCATTTTACCACGGAGCCTGGAAAGATACCTATCGAAAACCTTTATGACGTTGGGCATGGGGTGGAGTTGTCATCGTGGCTGGCGGGGCGCGTCGCGGCGAGAAAGGAGAGCGACGTGACATATCACGGCTTGCTTCTTTCCAGGACTAGATGTCAACGGGCCTCAAGCATGCAAGCTGCCCGATGCCAAAGATAGGTGGTATAATATATGGGCAAGCATTTGGAGGAGGTGGGCAATGTCTGAACAGCCCGAACAGCCTGAAGAGCCTCAAGAGGAGATACCGTACCCTTTGTCTTTCCAGGGCGAGCTGACAGAGCCACTATCGCGGTGGTTATGGCTTGTCAAGTGGTTCCTGCTTATTCCGCACTATATCGTCCTGTGCTTCCTATGGCTGGCCTTTGCGGTCGTCTGGATCATAGCCTTGTTTGCCATCCTGTTTACAGGCAGGTATCCTCGGGGTCTTTTTGAGTTCAATGTGGGCGTGCTACGCTGGACGTGGCGGGTGGGGTTTTATAGTTACCAGGCGCTAGGGACTGACAAATATCCCCCCTTTACCCTCAAAGCGGGTGACTACCCTGCTGATCTGGAGGTGGCATACCCAGAAAAGCTCTCCCGCGGTCTGGTGCTGGTCAAATGGTGGCTTTTGGCCATTCCTCAGTACATGGTGATTAATTTCTTCCAGGGGGGCTTGGGGCCACGCTACGGAGGCTTGATCTCACTCCTGGCCATCTTTGCCGCAGTAGCAGTGCTGTTCACCCGCAAGTATCCTAAGGGCATTTTTGATTTCGTTTTGAGCATGAACCGCTGGAGCTACCGGGTACTTGCGTACGCAGCTCTGATGACAGACCGCTATCCACCATTCCGGCTGGGCGAGTAGCGCTGGTCAGCAGCTTGGCCAAGCTCTCTAGGGTAGCCTGGAGCAAGTCCTTTCTGG
>JAUWXW010000133.1 GCA_030616195.1 Chloroflexota bacterium
TGTGAATCAGCATGATGGATTGCGAGGTCGGTGTTGCCTTAGTGGGGTAGGTTGACCGACGTCGGTCAACCTACCCTTTGGTGTGAGCACGAGTGTCCTTATATCACTCCGCCAAATCGCCAAAGGGCCCAGTATTCGTCAGGTTGTCATTCCCGCGCAGGCTCGTAGACTCGCCTGGGGAGAGGGGAATCCAGGGACGTGTGTAGGCTACCCAGCATGGATTCCTGTCTCCTGAGGCGACTCTGAGAGCTTCCGCAGGAATGACATGAATGGTTACGCGAACTTATGCAACCAAGCACTAGCCCTGCAGCATCCTGTCCACGGCGGCCTTGGCCCTGAGGCGGATATCCTCGGGGACCTTTATCTCAGGGGCCATGTCCTCTAAACACCAGAGAACGTTCTCCAGCGTAATCAGTTTCATGTTGGGGCAGATGGCCTGTTCAGATACCGGGATAAATACCTTTTCGGGATTCTCTTTCCTCAGCCGATATATTATGCCCAGCTCTGTTCCCACAATTAGCTCTCTAGCTGCGGTGCTTGGGGTATGTCGGCACATCCCTCCGGTGCTCAGGACAAAGTCGGCAAGCTCGATCACATCGGGCCGGCATTCTGGATGGACCATTACTTCAGCCTGGGGATGCTCCTTCCTCAGTCTGAGGATATCTGATGCCTGTATCCGGGCGTGGGTGGGACAGTAGCCCGGCCACAGGACCATTTTCTTTCCTGTCTGGGTGGAAACGTAGTCCCCCAGATACTGGTCAGGTATAAACAGAACCTCCCTGCCATCCAGCCTCTGTACCAGTTGTACGGCGTTGGCAGAGGTACAACAGATGTCTGACTCAGCTTTAACCTCCGCACTGGTGTTAATGTAGCAAACCACTGTCGCCCGGGGATGCTCCTTCTTCAACTCCCGCAGGCTTTCGGCGGTGATCATGTCTGCCATAGGGCAGCCAGCATGCATATCCGGCAATAGGACTACCTTTTCCGGGCATAGTATGGAGGCCGTTTCAGCCATGAAGTGTACCCCGCAGAAGACAATCACCTCAGCCTCAGCTTTGGATGCAATCTGGCTTAACTCCAGGGAATCGCCTACAAAGTCAGCTATGTCCTGGACCTCACCCAGTTGATAGTTGTGGGCCAGGATAATGGCCTTCCTCTTTTCCTTGAGATTCAAGATTTTTTGTATCAACTCGGTGGGGCTATCTTTCATGGCTTTGTTATCCTCCAACTACCAGAGTAGACGTTCATTGTCTTTCTCCTGGCAAAGCCCACCAGAGTTACATCCATATCGTTGGCCATCCTTACCCCCAGGTTAGTGGGCGCTGATATGGAGACCAGTACGGGAATGCCTCTCCTGGCTACTTTCAGCAGCATCTCTGAGGAGATTCTCCCGCTGATGATCATTATCCGGTCAGTTATCGGTACATCCTTCAGAATGCATTCACCGAACACCTTGTCAATGGCATTATGCCTGCCTATATCCTCGCTGAAGAGCAGTACGCTTTTTGTATCGCACAAGGCAGCGCTGTGAACGCCATGCGTTGACTTATAAAGCTCGGAATAGTGCTGAAACTGATTTACCAGGGCAAAAATCTCACCGGGTGATACTTCGAGTCGAGATTCCACTTTTGCTTGATCCTGGAGGTCGACAGCGCTGTAGAAGGAAGCCCCCCTTCCGCAGCCAGATGTTACGATGCGTTTGGATAGAAGTTCGCTGTCAACCGTCCTATCGTCTTTGGTTTCTACCCACACCATACCCCGCCTGTCATCAAGTATTACTTTCTTGATCTCCTCTTTGTCGTTGAGTAGCCCTTCGGAGAAAAGGAAACCAACAGCCAGGTACTTCAGGTTTGTAGGAGAGCAAAGCATGGTTACCAGCTCCTGGTTGTTGAAAGAGATAGTGAGAGGGAATTCCCTGACAATAAGGTCCTCGGTCTCATTTCGTCCCTCAGCACTGACACGCAGAACAGGGAGTTTCTCTACCTCGTCCATCTTTTTCTCCGCCTTCATTTATGCCTTCACCTCTATGGGGTCTCCACTCTCGACCAAGCCACCACGGATTACCCTGGCGAATATCCCCTCCTTAGGCATGATGCACTTGCCTATTTGGCGGAAGATAGCACACTTGGTATGGCAATCTTTGCCGATTTGGGTGACCTCCAGGATAACCTCTTTGCCTACCAACATCAGGGTGCCTACAGGCAAAGAAGGTAAATCTATCCCCTCGGTAGTGAGGTTCTCGGCAAAATCGCCGGGACCTACGTCGAAGCCCCGCTCCTGCATCTTAGCAATGCTTTCCCTGGCTAACAGACTCACCTGGCGATGAATGTAACATTCAGCATGGGCGTCACCAGCCAGCCCGTAGTCCTCCTGGAGGACCCCTTGCTCTCCCGGTTCCTTTCTGGTTCCTTTCTGACTACTTTTGCACACTGCAATAATCTTAGCCATTCTTTTCGGCTTTCAAGTACCTCATATCGCTCGAAATCATAGCATGATCGAAAGGTTCATGGGTTACTTCTCAACAGGGGCGACATAGATCTAAGCCTGGCAACGATTCGAGGGAACACCTCTAGAACGCGATCTATCTCTTCCTCAGTGGTGTCGCTGCCTAAGCTGAACCGCAGGGATCCGTGAGCCAACTCACCAGGTAATCCTATGGCTAGTAACACGTGGGACGCTTCCAAAGCATCCGAGGTGCAAGCTGAACCGGTGGACGCAGCAATGCCCTCCAGGTCCAGACTAATGCCCATCGATTCCCCCTCCACAAAGGCGACGCTTACATTTACGTTATTAGGCAGTCTTTGAGAAGGGTGACCATTGAGGTGAATCTGGTCGATTCGCTCAAGAAGGCCCTGGATCAGCTTATCTCTCAGGGGAACCAGGCGCTTCGTCTCCCCATCCATTTCCTTCTGAGCAATCTCCACTGCTTTGCCAAATCCGACGATGGCCGGGACATTCTCTGTGCTGGCTCTGCGTCCTCGCTCTTGACTTCCACCATGCATGAAAGAACCGATTCTTGTTCCCCTGCGAATGTAGAGTGCCCCTACCCCTTTTGGTCCATAGAGCTTATGAGCCGACATAGCCAGCAAATCTACTCCGAGCTCGTCTACGTTTACCGGGATACGTCCTGTCGTCTGTACTGCATCAGTATGAAAGTAGATACCCTTCTCCTTGGCTATCCGCCCTATTTCAGAGATCGGCTCTATAGTGCCTATCTCATTGTTGGCGTGAATCACTGAAATGAGGATGGTCTCATCAGTGATCGCTTTTCGGGCGTCCTCTGGATCGATCAGACCATTCCTATCTACAGGAAGATAGGTGACCTTGGACCCTTGCTCCTTGAGGAATTTGCAGGGCTCAAGCACCGCGTGGTGCTCAATGGAGGTGGTAATGATATGATTCCTCTTATGCCGGTTGGCGTAGGTTACTCCCTTTATAGCATAGTTATCAGCCTCTGTTCCTCCGCTGGTGAAGATAATCTCTTCACTCTGAGCGCCAATAAGGCGGGCAATTTGTTCTCTTGACTCTTCTACGGCCGCTCTTGACTCCTGTCCCAGGGAATGGATGCTGGAGGGATTGCCAAAGGCATCAGTAAAATATGGCAACATAGCCGCCACTACCTCGGGATGCGTAGGTGTAGTAGCTGCATGGTCAAGGTATATCTTTTTCATTCATCCCCCGATTGGAACAACCTTCACCTTACCCCAAACCCCCATCCGGTCGCCCTTGATAATTACCAGTCCTCTTATTCCCTCGACGCCCTTGGCAAAGTCTATTCCCCGCGTAATATCGTTAGCCTCCACGGTAAGGTTGCCTATAGCAGTGGCGGCAGCGTCAGCCAGAGGGGTAGAAGGGGAAAGCACAATGCAGGCGTCAGCCTTGCCAAAGCTGAGAGAATGCCCCACTGTTCCAGAGGAGGTGCAGACCCCCAGTGGTGTTTCCTGTGGCTGGATTTCCAAAGCCATCTTGCCGGTAAAAGCAGAGTCTCCGGCATAGATTCCTATCAATCTCCTCTCCCGTGTCTTCAGGAATATGTCTCCCCCGTTTTCTACGATTACTTCCGGCGAGAAGGGGAGCAAGTCCCTACCCACGCTTTCGGCTATGGCTCCGGCTACCGAAGCCATGGGGCCGACGCCCACCCCCGCTGCTGCTGTTGCCATCGCTTTCACAATCTGCGGGGCGTCTTCTTCAACCTCGACGGGCTCGAGGGCGGCAAGAAATTCGGGATGCCGCTCAATGTATCGCTCTAACACGGCACGATACTTCGAGATTGCTTTCAGCGTTTTCCCTCTCAAGTTACGCCTTGCCCGCACATATAGGTCTGTCTCCTTTACTACCACATTAAAGGAAACCAGACCTTTATCCTTAGTCCAGCTTCGATAGAACCTCGGCTGATACATAAGTTAAATGCGCATCTCCATAGCCCGAGGCGGGCAAGCCTTAATACAAAGTCCACAGGCGATGCACTTCTCATCCAGGAACCTTACCCATCTGGTCGAAGGCTCAAGAACAAAGGCATCTGTGGGGCAGATAGTGATGCAGGCACCACAGTGGGTGCACCGTTCTTGGTTAAACCGTATATCCCGGCTGAGAGGCTGAATTTCTACGCCAACTTCTGTCAAATACCGAACGCCTTTGTCGTAGTCTTCCTGCTCACCACTCAACTCCAAGACCAACAAGCCCTCCTCCTTCGGCGTAACGGAGGCCTTCAGGATGTTGAACATGAGGTCGAAATCCTTAACCAATCGATAGATTATTGGTTGATCTACCAAAGGCCGTGGAAAGTGCAAAACGACTCTTTTGGAAATGTCCATCTTCATCCCCCTTTATGCTGGACGTTCCTTCAATGGCTTAAAGGTTATCCCCGATTCTACCCCGGGCAATGGCGCCACTGGCCCCGTCAGCAGGAATTCCCCCTTGCTTATCCATTGCTTGAGGGTCTGGGCAATCTCCACCGCCTTTGGATAGCTGGAAAGTGAGGCGGTAGGAACGCCTTTTCCTTGAACCGTTATCTGGCCACTCTTGAGCTGGGCGTAGCTGACTTCTCCCATAATGTCTGGCTTCCTCTGGGGGTAGGCCTCGGAGTAGTCCACAATAGCGGCAAAGATTTCTTCATCCTTTACCGCCGTATGGAGCAGGATATCCTCAGAGAGTATGGGTATGGGGACGCCAATGCCCACCATCAGGGTGACTCCATAACCCAGGAAACTGACTCCCCGCAGCCATTCTGGCTTCATTTGCTTCAGGTCGCCGATCACAGCCAGGGTACCGGCACCGCGTTTGGGTACTCCATTATCGCCGCGCAGGACATTGGGATTGTGCTGGGTACCGTGCCAGGCCACATATCCCACTCCCCCTCCCAGGAAGATCTTCGTTCCTATGCCAATGGTCTTATAGTAGGGGTCGTTGAGCAAGGGGGAAAGCTGACCCGCTGAGCAGTAGTTAGCATTGCCAAGGTCCGGCTTGAGCACCCCCATATAGGTGTAGATTGTCTTATCAGAGAGGTTCACTGCCACGTTGTAGTTCTGGTAAGCGTTCCTGATGTTGAACAGCACCGTCTCATTGAG
>JAUWXW010000014.1 GCA_030616195.1 Chloroflexota bacterium
GCAGACAGGAGAACTTTTTGTAGCCCTGGCGATTCTGGCCACATTCGCCGAGTGGGCGACTGAGCGCCTGTTCGGGCCCTGGGTCAAGGGCCAGTGGATGGTGCTGCTCTCCGCCGCGGTGGGTGTGGTATTGTGCCTGCTGTTCCGTCTGGACGGCATGGCGCTCCTGGGGCTCGGCCAGTCCTATTTCAACCCCTACGTGGGCCAGTTCATCACCGGGGCCAGGGAGGCGCCGATCACAACATAGGCCAGGTGCCAAACGGTGTACCAGGGGTGCGTTAAAACCAAGATGTCTCTTATCCAGCGTGGGGCTTTTCCTCCCGGGTCGTACCAAGCTACACCTTTTGTTTCTCGCTCCATCTCTTATAGGCCTCCCTTGCCTTCTGCCCCAGGAGATGGGCTCCATCTTTCCGCCGCTTCTCTGTCACCATTAAGTATAGGAACTGCCACAAGCCGATAGCCTCCCCAGAAAACATTAATCCACTTTCCACCGGCAGATAGCATGTGATTCCAGGTTTCAGAGAATATGGAGCCCTTATTTGGCTCCACGGTCGACCAGTGCAAGCTTGTCTCGTACAAGTTAAAGAGGGCAGCGTTCCCTATGAACTTAATCTGGTCGCCTATGAATTCCACGCTCTCAACGTCGTGAATCCTGCCGAATATAGATTGCCTCACCTCCCGGTATCTGGTGTCCAGGTTCTCGTTGGGAGCGATTTCATCGCGGAAGACCAAGTGGGCTGCCCCAGGCTCCACGAAGATAGCTACTAGAGCGGACTCCTCGGGCTCCCTCTTGGGCTGGAAAACCGAGGGCTTCAGGACTTCACCGACCTTTTCCCTCTTCATGAAGTAGTCAATCTGCATCCTCTGGTGCTCGACCTCCGTGGCAATTAGCTGCTCGAAGAAGGCATCTATCATACTCTATCCCCCTTATTTAGCCAGCCCACATCCTCAAAGGGTTGCCTGGGGAAACACTCGCGAATGATAATGTTCATCTGTGGGCCGGAGATGGTGTAGGTCCGTGAGAAAGCATCATCATCCCGGGCCACATCATTCAAAATACGTTTATTGGGAATCCCGCTTTTCAAGATAATCTGGCCCAGCCCCAGGTTGCTACACCAAAGCTCAGTAAGGACATCCTGCCGGTTATCCTCCAGCGGAATATGGCTTATGGCAGAGCCAACCACCCGTTCTCCAACCATCAAGCGGACAAACCTCATGATGTGAGCCCTATTGAGGGTCGATCCCTGGGATATGGGTATGGAGCAGCCGTCTCTTTTTTCCTGCTTCCTGAGATCGACCCTCACAGGTTCATTGAAGATCAGGGACAGTAAGGTTTGAACCGTCCCAAAGTGACCGAGAATTATTCTTTCGCCGCGCTCAAAGCCCCCTTGGTCAAACCTCTGCACCAAGGCCTTGAGATCTATTTCCTCCATATCTTCCTCCCTGCTATCACAATAAGACTGCCTGGTCAGGCGATACCTTCTTCTTACCTTTACCTGGCCTGAAATTTTCCCACTTGTCGGTTTTCCAGAGGTTGGGCGTCTGGTAGTAAGCACTCATCCTTTGCAGCAGGTCTTCGTTCCAGCCCGGGGCCACATAGGTGCGGTCTGGGCGATTCATCGGGAAGAACCGCATCGGATACGGGTTCATTCCCAGTTCAATGATGGTATTGAGACGGTAGAGGCACTCTTCAGGGGTATAGCCTGGGAAACCGATTAGGCAGTAGAAGGTTACGTGGTGGCGGTCCAGCTCGTGGTTTCTCATAATCGCTGCCACACGCCTCACATCAGCCTCAACAGCCATGGTGTCGAAAGCGAACCGCCAGCATACAAGAGGCAGCTGAGAGTAGAGCTTGTAGTGCTTCTCCTTGAAGAAGCGCACATCGAAGCCCGAGTTGAAGTCAATCTCCTTTCCCAGAGTGGCCAGGCGCTCCACCACCCGTCTCTGGTGGGACATCTGAGTAGCCAGTATGTTGTTATCGCCGACCTTGGGCGCCAGGGGGAAAGTATCGTACTGCACGAAGAACGGCTCCACCTGGTCCACCCCACAGTGCGGGCAGTGGTGCGGGCACCCCCTGGAAGTGAAAGTCAGTTCGTACTCACCGTCCATATACTCGAACCTCTGGTCAATGCTCTGATGTGGCTTGACCCCGGTTATCCTCTCGATATACTTGGGCATGAAGGTGGCTGCTGGCCCTCCAACTTCCACTTCTTTGCCCCAGTCCCTCACCATTCTTACACGTCGCACAAGCTCTGGAATATCCCAGGTGAAGATCACGCTGAAGTAAAATTTATCCACAACATCCTGAAGTGTCATCGGGCTCCACTCTAAGTAGACTCGATCTCCTAGGGCACGATGGTAATTGGCAATTTTTTCACAGGCAACATTATACACAGGATAACTAGCATTGATGATGGCCACCTTGCACATTATAGCCACCCCCAGTTCTTACCTGTTTTGATAAGGCTTATGGCTGCCTGTGTAACCCTATAACGTTTGGCTAAACCAGTTTGCGTTGTGCCTTTCTTTAGTTCTCGTCTTATTTCCAGAACTCGAGTAGCAGTAAGTTTAGCACGCCCATGATTTTCCCCATAGAGGGGTTTGTAGCGGTTACGTCCCTTATTGATCATATCCCGGACATTATCCTTTTGAGTACCCGGAAGCAAATGTTCGGGACGCACACAAGAGGGATTGTCGCACTTATGCCAAACAATCATACCATCAGGTATTTTGCCATAAGCAAGCTCATAAGCTAAACGAGGTGCCCTTATAGTCCCTTCGGTAGCTCTACCTTTACCGATAACGCCGTAGCCGCCCGGGGTAGTAGCGCCCTTCCAGAGCCAACAAGTATCGGTCTTTTCTACTTTTGCCCAAAACCTCTCAGATAATGTCCTCATCTCTAAGTCAATCTCCAGCTACCATCCTCTTCCTGTAACTGGGCCCCCGGAGTTCTATGACCTTTCCCCGGAGCATCTCTGTCAGCCGGTCAACTACCGCAGGGCCAGCGATGGGCCCTAGAAACTGCTCTATCTCATCCAGGGTGCGGTTGGAGGCTATCAGAATGGGCAGCCCCGCGTTGTATCTTTCATCCACAATATGGAAATACACCCTCTGGGTATGGTCCGAAGCCTGTCTGGATGCCTCCTTCCCCACATCATCCAGGATGAGCAGGGGGACGCCTGCCACACTCCGGTAGAGCTCCTGCTCGGTCTCGTGCCCTTCCTCTGGCCGCACGTGGTACGTCGCCCGCACTCGCAGCAGCAGGTTAGGACCAGTATGATAAAGGACGGGGCACTGAGGCAGCGGAGCGGGGTCGCCGTCCCAGCGGGCAAAGATCCTGTTGGCGATGGCCGCGCAGAGGTGTGTCTTCCCCGTCCCGTTTTCCTTTGAGTACAACATCAATGAGCGATAATCCCTGCCCCGGAAGTTGCCAGCGTATTCTTTAGCTCGCGCATACGCCAGACCTTCGCCTAGCCAGTTCTCGAAGGTCTTTTTCCACAGCCCTCGGGGCATGAGTGATCGTCGCGGGAACCCCTCCCTCACCTGGTCTTGATCCCTGCGGCGGAGCTCCTGTTCATGACGTTTTTGCTCCTCTTCCTGGGACGCCACGCATCCCGGGCAGTCAGGGTGAATTATCTCATGCCCCAAATGAGCATAGACAAGCACCTCGTCCTGAAACTCCTGTCCACACGTGGCACAGGCTCGTTCCTCAATCCTGGTCGTGAAGGTCTTCGTCGCGTTCGACCTTGATGCCCTCTGGCCACCCTCCCGCAGGATCTCTCCCAGACTTTCGAATCCCCGGTCGCGCATTAGGCTGCCTCCCTTCTATCTGCCATGTATTGAGGATCGTTTCCACATAGGCCCAGTTCCTCGCATTACGCCTCACCGCCTCAGCGAAGGCCGAATGCACCCATTCGACTGGCCCCTTAAATCTTTCGGAAAACTCCTTAAATTGCTCTGCCAACATTGGTGTAATTAGTCCACAATTCTTTTCATACAGTTGGGCAATTGTGGCTAAAACACCACCCTCTTCTTGTAACGAGTTTTCCGTTACAGGCTGCTGGCGGTGACGCCTTACTCTGTCCCTCACCGCTTCCTTCGTAGATGACGCCATCAATTCCTGGCGTTGAGCATAATGGGTAACGACCAGGGTATGCTGGTCGTTCCAGTGCATGCTCCCCTGGTCTTGCATCTTGGTTATCATTGACTTCAATATTCCAAAGTCCCGCCCCTTTATGTGCAGGCAATCGGCTATTTCCTCCAGAGTCAACGGCATCCCAGGGCCTTTAATCAACCTGCCGTCGGCATTGCACTCGCCAGCAAGCGATACCACCTTCCACCAAACCCCAACCTCGGCCAGGGACAGCCGCAACATCTTGGCATCGTGGATCCACTCGACCCACATCTTCAGCCAAGGCTTTGGCCGTGACATCTATATATGCCTCGCTTCTCCAGCAGCATTGATTCCTCTCTGTAACGGATTTCCCGTTACCAAACGGCGACACCACCCAGATAACACAGGAGGCCAGACCCAACCGCCATCTCCCGCTAGATGGTGCCGCCTACCTTCTCGCCTTCAATGAACTCCCACCTCATTGGGTTAGTAAAAGGAGGCAGAGCCTCGTAGTACGGTGGCTTAAATTGCTTCTCTGTCCTGCATAACACACAAACACCGTAGTTATCTTTGTCCAAGTGGTAGCGGTGACCACAGTGGTTTTTCTTGCACTCATGGCAATATACTTGATCAGGGATATCCACTCCGCAGTCGGGGCACCGCTTCATCTCTAGTTTCTTCTTCCTCCACGAGGACGACCTGGTGGCCCTCCTGGTGGTGATAGTGGCGCTATCTTACTCTGAACCTTCTGCATCATCACGCAATAAAGTATGCCGCAGTCGCAACAAACGTCGAAGAGTCCCTGGAGGATAATGGGGCCTGCTAGTCCGTCATAAACATACTCTCCTGACATCAGCACAGGCGTCTTCTTCTTCTGGCCAGGCGCGGGTACCTCATCCGTCATGGCCATTTCACAAAAGCGTCTGGTGGAACCACAGTTCGGACATGATTTGAACTCCTTGGGCAGGAAAAAAGGAACTGTAGCTATTTCTCTGCTAATCTCTACCAGCTTAATCAGGTCTTTTACCGCTGCAGCGAGCGTGCCAAGGTCCACGCTCTCCGGGGAAGTCTCGATTTGCTCCGCCACCTTGTTAAGTCGGTCAAGAAACTCCTTCACAGTCGTCCCTCCTCTCCCTTTCCTTGCGCCTCTAGTATCTCACCGCAGGTACGGTCATCATCACCCCCAAAGGGGATAGCATCCCGCCAACTGGAACTAACCGATAATGTCTCTTCTATGGAAGCATCCGATAATGCCTCTTCTATACCAAAATCAGGTCGTACCATTTGAGCTTCCTCTCGTGACTCCGCCATCACATAATACGTCACATCTATCCGATAAAGTCTTTTCATGTTCCTCACCTCCTTCACACCTGTCCCTGTAACGGATTTCCCGTTACCTTGAGGCTGTCTTACCGGACGTTTCTCCTGTTTTTAGGGTCGAAAACCTGTGGCTACAGCAGTCGCAAACCCAATAACGCCGGGTCGAGCTGGTACTCAAAAGATGAGCATACTTGTTGCACTCCGGGCATTGTTCATGAAGTACAATGCTGTAGCTCCTCCAGGCGTCCTGCCCACATAGATTTTTGCTGTGCTTCATACCTCTGTTCATGCTTTACCTCTCTCGCTGACGAAAATAATTATGGAAGCAACGATGTACCAGATGGAAGCAACGATGTACCAGACAACGATGAGAAAAACCAGGAAACAAGTTTCGATTGCCATGAGTGGGATTAGGATGATCGCAATCGGCAAAGCAACATAGATGGGCTTATTCCAAGACCACTTTGCCAAATCATACCAAAACGTATGCTGCTTTTTTCGATAATCTTTAATTCTATCTTTTATCCAAGACACGACCGAATCCTTCACATATAATCTCCGTTATACGCCAAGACCCATCTGTTTCTTTATGGTAGTGACGATTCTGTCAACATCCTCCTTGGTCCTAGTAAACATATTGTCTACCAGTACCCATGGAAGCTCAAAACCCAGATGCTCTGGATCGTAAAAGACTGTCCGACGTAGATGTTTGAAATAACAGTTTTCAATCCCCCACCTCTGTGCCCATTTGAAGCCTCTACGCCACGCATCTATTTCATTAAATATAAAGTCGATCGTCCGTCCCCGCTTAAGCCATTGTTCATGATGCCCAAGCTCGTGCGCCAGGGTTGCCAGAACTTCATCCAAATAGGCATTTGGCCCGATTTCTAATACAATCGCTATTGGTACTGGAGCACGCCTGAAAAATCCGCCTACCTCATCTGGTGGTCGTCGTGGTGGTTGTCGTAGGTCGCTTTCGATTTCTATTTCAAGGTCGGGAATATGAGAGGTCTTCCGCTGAATTAATCTCTGTAGCTCTGTGGCATTAAAGGTTTGACGGCTCATAGACCTTTTCCCTTCTTTTTAATGGGCGTCCCCTTCTCCATTGGCCCATACAAGGCCTGGTGCAGAAACAATGCTGGGCTCCCACCACATCAATCGAGCGTATAAGCATACGTTCCGGCCTCTTAAACGATATCCCACAACCGTCACAAATTACGTCGACTAGTTTGTAATCGCGCCGGCACTCTTTATCGCAGAAATCCCAAGTGGGGAAGGTTATATTTCCACAATTGAGACACCGACTCATTGGGAGAACACAGCCCGCTGCAAGCGCTTGTTTGAGAGCTGATTTGTCGCCTCCCGTTATGCTGATCAGGGCTCGATCTAAGTGTCTACGGCGCATTGCCTTTGCTATATCAGCGGAAATGTTTCTCGGATAGTATTCCACTAATTTATCGTAGAGCTCCAACCTTTTCTCGAAATACTTCCGATCCTCTTTGGTTGGTTTATATACATAGGGTTTTAAGGAGCGTGAGCTTGCGCTTCGGGGATGTCGGAGTGTACGAAGGCCTTTGCCCTCAATCTGCCTTATGCGTTCTCGTGTTACGCCGAAGACACGCGCCACCTCTTCATACGTCATCGATCCACCATCTTGAAGTCCAAATCGGAGGATGATTACTTTTCGCGCTCTCTCAGGTAGTTTGTTCGTGCTCATAACGCGATCAACCATTTGTTCAAGGGGCACGCCCTTTATCTCTTCCAGATAAGGCTCCCAGTCTTGGATCTTTGTTATCAGTGGGGAGAATAAATCTGTCATCAATTTTTGGTGAGGTGACATATCGGAAAGTGTGTCTCCGCAATCATATTGAATCGGTGGCCGATTCAAGTTCAAGATGATTAGGCATCTGTGGCAAGAGACCTCCTCATCGACACCCAACATGTCGCGCAGCGACGTGAATTGCGGTCTAGCTATCCCGCATACGGAATACTTCCTCCCTGCGCTGAAGTGACCGCGGGCGGCGTGAACCTTGGTCCCCCCGGCACGAAAGTTTTCACTTCTTCTAGCTAGAATTGTCACCTCGCTTTAGGCTAGTCTCCATAACTCATATCTTCAGCAAAGGCATCGTGTGGAGAATTGCCTTCCTCAAAAGACATACCCCAAGTCTCGTAACTGAAATCAGGCTGATTCTTTTCTGTAAAACCATGCTCCTCAAAAATTTGCTTGAGTTCGGTTGCCCACTCTTGAAAATTCATCCCTTTCTGTGCCCTGCTAATCATAGAATCGCTCTCCCTCATATTCACTCCACGTGTAGACCATCTTCAGGTATTATTATGCGATCGTAGATTAGCTCATAGAACCCGTCCTCATTGCGGATTGTGATATAGGTGCCAACTGTGTGGAAGTCAACACTTTCGACTGAGCAGTTTAGGTCTTTGTAAGACTCTTTGACCAATTCAGTGAACCTCTCTCTTGTGAGGTATCCATCCTTGAGGTCTTCCTTGCCGAATTCCAAGCGGATATTGAGCTTGGGGTCTTCCTTGAGCCTGCCACCTTTATTCATCCTTCTCCCTTTCTCGCTTTTCCTTGCGTATAAGCTATGTTATACGCTTTCAGGGCTCTATTCTCTTCCAGGCCAGGGTCTGCAGGGCGTTCTCGTAGCTTCCATACTTCTCCAGAAGTGCCTGATCATTTCTTACATCGAGGTGGTGGTAGACATCAGCTGAGGAATTGTAGCCCCGGGTCATGCATTCCTCCGCAAACTGGTTAAAGGTCATACCCTTGGCTTCTTCTACTATGGGCTCTCCCGCGGCCCGTGTGGGAGCGATTACCTGGGCCGGGAACAAGTCTTCAGGAGGTTGCTCTGCGTCTGGCTCTGGGACCATGAGCGCCTTCGCAGCTGGTTGTAGGGACATCTTGGCTATCTCCGCCAGCGTCAAGTTTGACTTAAACTGCAGGACGTGGACCGTTTTCTTCTTGTCGCCTAGCGGGGACACTTCCTGCGCACCGAGGGCCATGGTGAGGGGGATCAGGCTAACCCGCCCTAGGGATTGAAGCATGGCCACCATGTTATTCAGGTTGGATATCGAATAGAATGATGAGGTATCGATTTGCCACACGCCCAAGCCAGGCAGATTCGGCATGAGAAACTGCAGGTTCATCACCTTCCTGCACCTTTTGTTCATGAATTCGGGACACTCCTGCGGGTTGCAGGTCAGGTTGTCCACCCACTCCCACTGCTCGGTCTTGTGGCTGGCTATGACACCTGTCTTTGTATCCTTCTTGCGCCTGCATCTTTCTCCGTCCCCTATACAGACCAAGCCCTGGGTGAATGAATATGCGCGGTACCACTGCTCAGCAAATATCTCAGGGTCTTCGACGGGGAACATGATCTCCAGTTCCTTCGGTTGCGGTTGGCCGAGCTGGTCAGCAAGCTCTGGAGGGACGACAAAGTAATCGGTTGCTGAGGGGTAGGGCTCTTTGCCTGCCTTCTGGACTTTTATGCCCAGGCGAATCTTCCCGAGGCGAGGTAAACGTTTACGGTCTGACATACCAATAATAGGACTCATCTTTACCTCCGGCTATTTTTTCCTGCCTCTGCGCTGGATGAGGCCTTCTCTTCTTTGCCAAGAATTTCAGAGACCCGCTGACGAGAGATGTTGAAGGCTTTGCCTATCTCTTCCTGGCTGAGGTCAGGGTGGTCTTTGGCGTACTGGCGGAGAAGACGATCCCGCTCCGTCTTCCTCATGCTATCGTATTTCGGCATTGCAGATGGGATTTTAGCAGAAATGTCGAAGGGTTGTCAATGAGGTAGAGGTAGGTGAATCGTTGAGCTTGAAATAAAAGAGAAGGCTCTAAGGCCTTCGTTCACCCTTAGAGCCTCACTCTTTGTGCCAGCCTGAAGCTTATTAAGAGACCCGCTTCAAGGTGTTGACGTTTGTCAACAGATTAGGGCATTCATCAGCCATACTAGCCCTTATTTAAACGGGGTGTGGCATAGGCAGTCAGAATACCAATGGTCTGCTGCACTGTAAACCCATTGTGATTAGCCATGTGAGAGATTTTCTGCATGCCCACGGCCTTCACCACGGCCCAGGCAGGAGTTAACCCGCAGCAATCAAGCTGATCCAGCATATCTCTGATCTCTTGTGGGACCAGGTGCTCCGCTTCTTTCTTCAGACGGTAGCGGCTGCTGTGCTCCACCAGGTCCGGTCGGTCTCTCAGCGCATCCAGCACATAGATATCCCACAGGGTATGGACCATCATGGCAATCTCGGCCAGAGGGTGCTCCCGAATCTGTGACTCAAGACTCTCTACCCTGGTTTCAACACGCCCCCTCCAGAGTCCTATCATGTAGGCAATGCCCAACAGAGAGACTATCCCTGAAACAGCACCTACAATGGCAAATATTGTTGCCTGCACTTATGCCTCCTAGTAGTATCTACCATCTGTAGTTCCCTATTGTATATACCATTATTCCACTATTCCACCACAAAGACGTCATCATCCCAATCTTCATAGAAAGTCTGGTCGGTCTCCCAGTGCTTAATATACTTCAGGGCGTCATAGCGTCCCGAAGGCGCGACTATCTCTGGGGGCCAGCCATGATCTGGAATGTAGGCGGCCATCGGGGTAGGAACAACATGCGGGCGGATCGTGCTGGATGGCACCCCATCATCGAAATTCAGTTGAGTGGGGTTAGTGTCAAACCATCGGATGGGGGGGTGGTGGCCAAGGTATCTAGCTCGGGCAATACCGAAGCCAACCCTGAACGGGCCTCCCTCACCACGGTGTGTGAATACGGCCCAGCCCCCAGTCGGGTCGCCTGCGGACTTTAGCTGCCCTGGTACTCCCCCGTTCAAGTGAAAGACTATGTTGGTAAACTCATTTACACCGACCAGCCCGGCTGGCATCACCACCTGTAGTAGATGGGAGATTGTCTCATCCAGCAAGGTAATCCCGGTTTCAGGGTTTACCACGGAAAGCCGTATCCCATAGCTATCCGGCATGAGGTTTGTTGTATCTATGTTGAAATCCGTGGAGGCAGGTACCGCTAGGTCAAAGGTTAGGTTCGTGGGGGTGACCAGCGTCTGGATCGAAGCCCCCGTGGGATCCAGGAGTGTCGCTGATACCTGGCCTGTAAAGGGGGTGAGAAAGATTGTTGGAATAACTAGGATACCGGTGCACGGCTGTCCCATCTCAACCACGCTGGGAGTAAGCGTGATGGTCGGAGTCCCCAAGTCTCCCACGCTCGGTGGTGCTGGTGGGGGCGGTATTGGCACCGCTGTAAGCATTAGGAGACCAACGGGTACGTCCAAGAGTATATTGTCTGACGCATCCCTTACTTGCACCTTGACTTGATTAAGAGCTCCCAATGCCGATGGGAAGAGTGATACCAGGGACAGGGTGTCCATGTTCACCAGGATGGTCAGCGCCTCTCCGGGCTCTATCACCCTGGATATGTCGCTGATCCTCCATTGGGCTCCTTCAGGGTCTTCCAGGAGGACGCTGGCCCTGAAGCGGTATCGTATCGGACTACTGATAGGCACGGTGATGGTCCCCAATAGTGTCTCACCTACAGTAAGCTCGGTGGGCAGCGTGGAGACAGGCTGCTGTATCATCTCGGGGGTTGGGAGAGTAGGTGGCGGCGGCAGCGGCGGCAGCTCTACCTCCAATGAGAACAGGTTCGAGAAGGTCTGGGAGATGAGGTAGGTGGAGATATCCTCAGGCACGAAGGTGGCAGGGTCCCAGGCAGAGAGCTGTAGGCCGTAGTTTCCTGCCGGCGTGCCAGGGGGAATGATAACTGTATAGGCTCTATCAACCTCTCCTATTATGGTAAAGCTGTCCTCTGGGATCTCAACCACTACCGCACCTGCGGGGTCCACGACGTAGCTCCTCACGCGAATGGGTGCCGCTAGTTCTGTGAGATTGGTAAACGGCACTCTGAATGACACCACCTCCCCAGGCTCGAGGCTTGTCGGTGTGGCCACAGGGGTTTCCATCCTGATGTCGCCTGGGAAGAGTCCAACTGGTGCTTCCAGAAGCAGCAGGAGATTAGGCAGGAAGCCCCGCTGAATCTCTGCCCCGGTCTCGGGGTCAGTGAAAATGACCTGCATCCCATACCAGTCCTGGGCGAGGGTGGCGGTATCCAGCCTCATGTATGACACCTGGGTCCTGCCCATTGTGGCGGTGGGGGTTTCCCTGAGGACAGTTCTCACCACATTACCCATGGAGTCGGTCAGGTCTGCCTGCAGCCCAAAGCGGAAGGGCTCGGTGTCGGAAGGCATCCAGTTAATGACCCCCTGGACCACGTCCCCGATCAAAGCCTGGGAGGGTATGAATGTCATCGCTACTATTGTGACCCTTGGCAGCGCGGGAGGCAGCGGTGGAGGCGGGGGTACCGGGGGTACTACTACTTCGGTGACCTGCAGGAGATTGGGCAGGAAACCCCGCTCAATCTCTGCCCCCGTTTCCGGGTCCGTGAAGGTGACCTGCATCCCGTACCAGTCCTGGGCGAGAGGGGTCGTATCCAGCATCATGGGTGTTCCCTGGGGCTCACGCATTGTGACGGTGGGGGTTTCCCTGACGACAGTCATTACTACATTGCCCATGGAATCTATCAGGTCTGCCTGCAGATCAAAGGTGAAGGGCTGGGTGTCGGAAGGTATCCAGTTAATGACCCCCTGGACCACGTCCCCGATAGAAGCCTGGGAGGGTACAAATACCACCGCTCCTATTATGACCGTTGGCAGCCCGGGAGGTAGAGGTGGTGGTGGAGGTGGCGGGGGTGGTGGCGGGAGTGGAGCTACGAGAAGCAGGCTGCCGAGATTGACAAATAAGAGGCTACTACCCATCGCATCCCACACCTGGAGGTAGATATTATAAGCGCCCGCATCCATCCCAGAGGTGTTTAAGCTGATGGGTAGAGTCAGAATCTCGTCCGGGGTCAGCGTACCAAACCCACTGGGGACAACTGTCTCAGTGACGCCGGCCTCATTTATCAGATATACCTGCCTCCTGATGGAATAGGAAGTTGGGACAACACTGGGTATCGAAATTTGCCCAGTCCACCTATCCCCGATGGTCAGCTCATCAGGCGCATAGAGCTCCGGCGTGCCGAGCATGGAAGCATCGGGCAGGTCTGGAACTGGAGGCAGGGGTGGAGGTACTACTGCTTCGGTGACCTGCAGGAGATTGGGCAGGAAACCCCGCCCAAGCTCTGCCCCGGTCTCGGGGTCGGCGAAGGTGACCTGCAGCCCGTACCAATCCTGGGTCAGGGTGGTGGTATCGATCGAGACGGGTGTTGCCTGGGGCACGCCCATGCTGGCAGTGGGGTTTTCCCTGACAACAGTTCCCACCACATTACCCAGGGAGTCGGTCAGGTCTGCCTGCAGATCAAAGGTGAAGGGCTCGGTGTCGAAAGGCATCCAGCTAATCACCCCCGTTGCCACCTCCCCGATAGAGACCTGGGAGGGTGTAAACACCGCCCCTATCCCGCTGACCGTTGGCAGCGCGGGTGGTGGCGGTGGTGGCGGCGGCGGTGGTGGCGGCGGCGGCGGTGGCGGCGGCGGTGGTGGGGGAGGTGGGGCAGCCACCATCTCTAACTGGCCAATATTCGTGGTCAATAGAGTATTATTGAATTCATCAAATATGGTCAGCCTCACATCATATGTGCCAGGATCCATGCCGGAGGTGTCATATTCGATGGGGATAACAACGTACTCATCGATGAGCACTGTCTGTCTGAGCCTTTCAACTATATATGTTGACCTGGGGGCGCGTCGGCCCGGGCCTTGTAGACTGAGCTCAGTGATGAAATCATAGGAGCGTAACATACCAATAGTAGGCACCCAGATATTCCCTGACCAGATATCGCCAGCCTCCAGCAATGTCGGTGCATAGTATATCGGCGTGCCGAGCATGGAAGCATCAGGCAGGTCGGGAACTGGAGGCAGGGGTGGCGGCGGCGGCGGAGGTGGTGGCGGTGGCGGTGGTGGCGGTGGAGGTGGGGGGGGCGGTACTACT
>JAUWXW010000031.1 GCA_030616195.1 Chloroflexota bacterium
CTCGGCTACTAGTTTTGGAGAGACGGAGAAGTACGCTAAGATTATGTTGGAGAAAGGAATAAAGCCGGAGCTAGAGGTGTGGCACACGGGGCAGTTATGGCTGGTGCGCAACCTGATTGAGCAGGGGCTGGTGAAACCACCTTACTTCATACAGTTTGTGATGGGCTTTCAAAGTGGCGCCTACGCTTCTCCCAAGGAGCTCCTCCACCTGGTGGAGTGTGCCCCCAAGCCCTCGGTGTTCAGTTGCCTTGGGGTTGGGCCTTTGCAAAACCCCATCATCGCCATGGGTATCGTGCTGGGAATCAATGTACGAACCGGCATGGAGGACAACGTACTCTATAAGCGAGGCGAGCTGTGCAAGGACAACGCCCAGCTAGTAGAGAGGGTGGCCAGAATGGCCAGAGACCTCAATAGGGAGATAGCCACTCCTAAACAAGCCAGGCAAATGCTGGGTCTGTCGGAGAAACCATCGCGGTACGATTGACGGCATTGAGGCAGGTCCGCAAAGCAGGCTAGGGGTAGTTTTGGGCTGATCTAGGCTCACGGAATTTGTGCTATTCATGCTCAGACCTTCTGGACAGATGGCACAAGCCTGGGACAGATATTGGGAAATGTGCTCTCCGAGTGAGGGTGCCCGATTGAGGAAAGGAGAACAGGCTGGTCTTCCGGATGCCTATTTGGGATGGTACCCAGGGATTACTTCAAAGGGGGAAACACAGTGGCAGGAATCGTGTCTTACGGTGCATACATACCCTTTTCGCGGATGAAACGCCAGGTATTCTCCGATTTCTGGGGTGGGTTTCCTATGCCTGGAGAGAGGGCAGTGGCCGGTTTCGATGAGGACAGCCTGACTATGGCCGTGGAATCAGGTATGGACTGTATGAAGGGGACTGACCCCAAAACGGTGGACGGCTTGTTCTTTGCCACCACCACCTCGCCCTACAAGCAGTGGCTATGCTCCAGCATAATGGCTGTGGCCCTGGATATGCGCGACGATATCCGCACTATGGATATAACCGGCGCTCTTCGCGCCGGAACCACTGCTGTTGCTGCGGGACTCGATGCCATCGAGGCAGGCTCGATGAAGAGCGTTCTGGTCACTGCCGGGGACAGTATTATGGGGGAACCTGGGAGCATATATGAGCAGGCCTTAGGTGATGGCGGGGCGGCTCTTCTCCTCGGAAGCGAGGGGGCTATTGCCATCATTGAGGGTAGCTGTCACATCTCCGACGACTTCGCTGGCATGTGGCGGGCGGACGGAGACCAGTATCTTCGCTCCTGGGAAGAGCGGATGGTTTGGGACCGAGGCTATTCCGAAATCCTGCCGCAAGCCATCTCCAGGCTGATGAACAAGCATAAGCTAGCCCCCTCAGATGTCAGCAAGGTAGTCTACGATGGGCCTCACGATCTGAGAAGGCATCTCAAGGTGGCCTCAACACTGAAGCTTGACGCTGCCCAGGTTCAGGATCCGCTTTTCTTGAACGTGGGCAATGCCGGTTGTGCCCTGGCAATGATGATGCTGGTGGCTGCTCTGGAGGAGGCCAAGGGAGGCGATAGGATCATCTTTGCCAGCTATGGCAACGGGGCCGATGCCTTCTTGCTCCGGGTGACCCCGGAGATAGAGAAGCTCAGGAATCGGCGGGGAATAAAACAACACCTGGCCTCCAAGAGGATGATCGACAATTATGCTAGCTTCGTCAAGTGGCGCAAACTGGTCCAAATGGACCAGTCCCGCGGTGCGGGCTTCCATGGGCCTACCTCAGTATCAGCACAGCGGCGGGAGCACAAGATAATACTCGGCCTTATGGGGGCCAAATGCAGGGTCTGTGGCACTCCCCAATACAACCAGGAGCGCAGCACCACACCTACGAGGATATGCGTAAGATGTCATGCCAAGGACCAGTTCGAGGACTACAGGTTCGCCGACAGAAAGGCGAAGATCTTTAGCTTCACCCAGGACAATCTGGCTGCTCATCCTGACCCTCCGGTCACGTTGACGGTGGTTGACTTTGATGGAGGGGGCAGAGCCCTATTT
Source organism: Chloroflexota bacterium (assembly GCA_030616195.1). The sequence continues at coordinate 2,036 of JAUWXW010000031.1, forward strand.
GAGATGACGGACAGAGACCCCAATGAGATCGTAGTCGGGATGCCCGTGGAGATGGCCTTCAGGAAAGTATCCGTCGAAGGCGGGATACACAATTATTACTGGAAGACGAGACCCATAAGATAGCAGAGAAAGGGGAAATGGATGGCAGGGAGTATCAAGGACAGGGTTTGTATCATCGGTATGGGCTGCACCAAGTTTGGAGAGTTCTGGGACAAGAGTGTCGGCGATCTTGTGGTCGATGCTGCCTATGAAGCCTTTGAAGATGCTGGTGTCAGCCCCGAGGATATCCAAGCTGCCTGGGTAGGGACCTTTTATGAATACTCAGGGCAGGCAGGGCTGGCCCTTTCTGCCCCACTGAGGCTCCAGTATAAGCCGGTAACCAGAGTGGAGAATATGTGCGGCACGGGATCAGATGCCTTGAGAAACGCCTGCTATGCTGTGGCCGCAGGAATCTATGACATGGTATTGGCACTTGGGGTGGAGAAAATAAAGGACCAGGGCGCAGGCGGTCTCACTTTTGGTGGCTATGCTACCTCGAATGTGATGCCTGCGACGACAGCGCCGGCTCAGTTTGCCATGATGGCTACCACCTATTTTGCTCGCTATGGCATTTCCCCCGAAGAAGGCAAGAGGATGCTGGCCAGAATCTCGGTCAAGAGCCACCACAATGGATCCCTAAACCCGAAGGCGCACTTCCAGAGGGAACTGACTGTGGAGCAGGTGGTAAATGCTCCCATCATCGCCTGGCCTCTGGGGCTGTTCGATTGCTGTGGTGTGAGCGATGGGGCAGCCGCGGCTATCGTGGTGCCTGCTGAAATGGCCAGGACATTCAGGCCCGATCCTGTCTATATCAAGGCGCTGCAAATCTGCGCCGGCCCTGCCGATGGGCTGGTGAATACGGACTACGACTACACCCATGTCGAGGAGACCTACCGTGCCGGCCTGGCCGCCTACGCCGAGGCAGGGATATCCAACCCCCGCAAAGAGATCAGCATGGCTGAGGTGCACGACTGCTTCTCCATTACCGAGGCCATCATAATGGAGGACCTCCAGTTTAGTCCCAGGGGAAAGGCAAAAGAGGATATCGATGCCGGGACCTTTGAACTCAACGGGGAACTGCCTGTGCAGCCCGATGGTGGTCTCAAGTGCTTTGGACACCCGATTGGGGCCTCGGGGCTGAGGATGATGTATGAAATGTACAAACAGCTTCAGGGAAAGGCTGACCGCCGCCAGATAAAAAATCCGCGTCTGGGGCTGACTCACAACATGGGGGGGCGGCCGCCGGGGGCTGTCGTCAACTGTACCATTGTAGGCCTATGAGGTCAGGTGTCCACCGTCTTTGGGGTAAGTACCTGGAATATGGCAAGACCTGGAGGCTCTGCCAGAAGCGGCCGGAGGCATTATTCCAGGGAAGCACGGGGCCGTGTTCACGGGGCTGGGCAGGTGAGTAGCAGCATTCTGGATATCAAGTACTTCAAACCATTGTGAGTTGAATGACCATCCCAATCAAAGGAGGACATGGAATGACACAGGAGAAGAAGAAAACCCCGGAGGAGATGCTCCAGGAGGCTCAGCGGATGATAGGCAACGAGACGAAGCCGGTTGCCAATCAATATCCGGTGGAGTACGAGCCCATCCGACGGTACTGCATCATGGTTGATGATGATAACCCCATGTTTCTGGACCCTGAATATGCCAAGAAGACCAAGCACGGCGGTGTCATCCTCCCGCCTTTTGCGACTTTTGGCATCATGAGCGGGGGCTCCCCCGCGGCTATGGCCAGGTGGTTTGATGCGGCAGAGACGCCGATCATGCCTCCAGCCCCGGGCAAATTCGTTGTCAATATGGCTCAGGAGTGGGAGTGGTCCAAGACGGTAATGGTAGGCGACCGATTGACCAGTAAAGTCAGGCTAGCCGATGTGTACATAAAGCCAATTCGTTTAGATCCGAAAGCGTTTTGGGTAGTCGTTGAGATGATAATAGGCAACCAGAGGGGAGAGACGGTGTGCACTGTGCAAAACGTCCTGCTTCTGCACAGGTCCCCGGAAGAAGTAGCGGCAGATCAGCCGCACAAAGGAGGTTAACAGGTGGAGCGCAAGCAACTCTACTGGGAAGATGTAAAGCTGGGGCAGGAAATACCCACCAGCTACTCTCTGAAGCTCGATCCAACACGAATGGTCCTACAGGTAAGTGGCACCCAGGATTACTATCAGGTACACCATGATAGGGACTTTGCCCATGCCCAGGGTGTTCCGGATCCCTTCTTTAGCACGGGCTTCATCAGTGCAGCTCTGGGGGGAGACTGTTAACGGACTGGATCGGCCCTGAGGGGTGTCTCCGCAAGTTCAGGATGGAGATGAGAAGGATGAACCTTCTCGGAGATACCATGACAGTCAACGGGAAGGTGACCGACAAGTACGTCCGGGACGAGGAGCATTATGTGGAAGCCGAAGTCTGGTGTGAGACTGACACGCAAGGGGTTACCACCCCCTGCAAGGCAACAATGGTCCTTCCCTCTCGAGGTTAGGCCCGTCTTGTTGCAGGATAGGGCTCAGTGCATCACATTATAGCCAGGCACGCTTGTAGTCACTGCGCTGAACCGTGACAATGACGTCTTTGTCCATGTTTTGGCGTCTACGATGAGAATGTTGCAGAAGTCCGTGCCAAAAGCCGTCGCCATAGCAGTGTTTGGGTTGTGACAAGAGAGCGTCGCAGATCACAAAGGAGGAGAATGGACTTTGCGTTCACCGAAGAGGAGGAGGCTTTTCGACAAGAGGTTAAGGAATGGCTAAAGAAAGAGATCCCGACAAGGTGGTATGAGCTCAGTCCTGGACTGTTTGAGGAGAATGAGGAGACCTGGGATATCGCTCGCCAGTTTGAACGGAGACTGGCTGATAACGGCTGGTACGCGCCATCATATCCCACAGAATATGGCGGCGTGAACGCTACCTTCATGCAGCAGTGCATTCTCTCCGAGGAGAAGGCTCTGTTGCGTGCACCTACCACGATGAGTCAGTTGTTTGCTGTTGGAATCGTCGGACCGACCCTCATGCTTTATGGGAGTGAAGAGCAAAAGAAGAAATACCTAAGGGGAATAGGAACGGCGGAGCTTGTTTTCTGTTTGGGCTATAGCGAACCGACGTCCGGATCCGATCTTGCTGCACTTCAGACCCGAGCCATGGAGGATGGCGACGATCTGGTTATCAACGGTCAGAAGATATTCACTACCCTTGCCCATCGTGCTGACTACTGCTGGTTGGCTGTCAAGACCGATCCCGATGCCCCAAGACATAGGGGGATCAGCATGCTCATTGTGGATATGAAGACCCCCGGCATCGCCGTGCGTCCCTTGATGAACATCGTTGGCTCCCACGAGTTCAACGAGGTTTTCTTTGACAATGTGCGTGTCCCCAAGACGGCCTTGGTGGGAGAGAAGAATCGAGGCTGGCATTATGCAATGACGGCCCTCAGCTACGAACGCTCTGGTATTACTGGTCCAGCCTTCATGCACACACTCATAGAGGACTTGGTAAAGTATGCCAAGGAGACAACGAGCGATGGCAGAGCACTATCTGATGACCCGCTAGTTCAGCAAAAGCTGGCGGCAATGGCTACCGACGTCGAGGTGTCGCGCCTACTATGCTATCGCGTAGCTGACCTGGAAAGCAGAGGTGGGATTCCCACCTACGAGGCTTCCGTATCGATGGTGTTTGCTTCTGAACTGGCCAGGCGCATTGCCAAGTTGGGGGGAGAAATCTTGGGGCTTTATGGTCAGCTAACCAGAGATTCCAAGCGAGCACCCTTGAGGGGCGCGATTGAAGTCCTTTATCTGTCGACTCTTGTTCTGGGCATTGCCGGTGGAACTAATGAGATTCAAAGAACTGTCATCGCTCTCTTGGGGTTGGGTTTGCCCAGGGGATAGGCTAGAAGAGGTATTCTCATGGATCTTAGTTTGAGTGAACAGCAAGAAATGCTGAGGAAGACGGCTCGCGATTTCTTTCAGAAGGAATGTCCGAAGTCACTGGTGAGGGAAATGGCAGAGGATGAGAAGGGCTATTCTCCAGATCTGTGGCACAAGATGGCAGAGCTGGGGTGGATGGGGTTGGTCTTCCCCACTGAATACGGGGGCGCTGGCGCTGATTTCCTCGACTTGGCTCTTCTGCTCGAGGAGATGGGGCGCGCCTGTCTTCCCGGCCCGTTCTTTTCAACGGTGGTTCTTTGTGGACTTACGATCTTGGCTGAAGGGAGCGAGGAGCAGAGGCAAGAGTTCCTAACCGGGATAGCCAGGGGGGAGCTGATTCTGGCCTTTGCTTTGACGGAACCCAGCGCTCGGTATGAGGCTTCGGCAATTGCCACTCGTGCTGTGCCTGAACACGATGGCTATGTTATCAACGGCACGAAGCTGTTCGTCAACGATGCCCATATCGCTGATTACGTCCTATGTGCAGCCAGGAGCAAGAAGACTGGCAAACCTGAGGAGGGAATCACGCTGTTCCTGGTGAGCACGCGGAGCCCGGGGATCGAATGTACTCCGCTCAGGACCATGGCTTCCGACAAACAGTGTGAGGTGGTATTCAACAACGTGAAGGTAGGGAAGAAGAACATTCTAGGGAAAGTGAATCAGGGCTGGCGCATAGTGGAGAGGACCTTACAGCAGGCGGCAGTGGCCAGATGCGCGGACATGGTGGGTAGTGCCAGAAGTGCCTTTGAGATGAGTGTCAGCTACGCCAAAGAAAGGGTTCAATTCGGTCGCCCTATCGGCAGCTTTCAGGCAATCCAACATCACTGTGCCAATATGGTCGTGGACATAGATGGCTCCGCTTTCATCACCTATGAAGCAGCTTGGAGGCTTAGCCAGGGCCTTTCCAGCACCATGTTGGTCTCCATGGCCAAGGCCTGGGTTAACGAAGCTTGCCAGAGGGTTACCCTTCTAGGACATCAGATTCATGGCGGTATCAGTTTCTGTGAAGATCACGATATGCATCTCTTCCATCGGAGGGTGAGAGCAGGTGCCCTTACGCTGGGGGATACAGCCTTCCATCAGAGGGTTGTCGCCCGTGAACTACTGCGCCATGTTTGATGCTAGAATGGGCTCATCCACAACTGAGATTGAGGTATGTGATAGCGAAGATCAAATGGACTTCGTTCAATGCATTTGTGTTCTATCCATTTCGATATACCCCAAATAGCTTCGCTAACCATGAAGAAGGCAGTCCTTCTGGAGCGGGCGGTTTGAGGGACTACTGGAAGAAAGGATGTCGGAAGCAGAACAAGAAGGCAATGTTAGCAAAATGTTAGCAGAGAACCCTGAGTTAGGCAGTAGGCCGTGTGGGACTCGAACCCACGACGCCCTGATTAAAAGTCAGGTGCTCTTCCTCTGAGCTAACGGCCCAGCCTCCTATTCTACCCTATTGGCCAAGAAATTTCCTTCTCTCCCAAGGGCACCAGAGGCCCTTACAGCGTCGAGCCGCCGGAGGCGACTCTGCCGACCGAAGACCATGGATTTTTTCACTCGCCGAAGGTCGCCAGAGGATCGTCTAACGCCACACCTAGCTCAAAATGACAGACGGCACCGCCAAACATGCTGTGTGCCTGGATGCTTGTGTCGCGACAAGACAATGGCTATAATTAGGGACAATATAAATACCGGTTCTCAATAGGGGGTGGGCTCCTCCCTGAAGCACTGAGAGTAAGGAGGAAACATAGGTCGGCTACCACCCGCAAGCTCTTTCAGCAACCCGAACTAACCAGCCCAGCCCACCGAAAGAAGGAGGATGCCTGTGGCAGACTTTGCTTTCTTTAATAAACAATTCGTGCCCCTCTCTGAAGCCAAGCTAGGCATTATGACTCACGCCCTCCACTATGGCACTGCTTGCTTCGACGGCATCCGAGGTAACTGGAATAGCGAAGAGGGGAAAATGTACCTCTTTCGCATCGCAGACCACCACCAGAGACTGCACAAGAGCTGTCACATAATGAAAATCAACCTTCGGTACAGCGTTGACGAACTGTGCCGGTTCACGGTGGAACTGACAGAGAGGAACGACTACCGGGAAGACATCTACATTCGTCCCCTGGCATACAAAAGCTCCCAGGCTGTGGGGGTGAGGCTGCACGATTTAGAGGATGACTTCCTCATGTTCGTTACTCCTTTCGGGCCCTATCTCGACATAGACAAGGGTGCCAGATGCTGCGTCTCAACCTGGCGCCGTATCGATGACAATGTGATTCCCCCACGGGCTAAGGTGACTGGTCTCTACGTCAACAGCGCCATGGCCAAAACAGAAGCCTGGGAAAACGGCTTCGACGAGGCTATCCTTCTCAACCATGACGGCCATGTCTCTGAGGGGAGCGGGGAGAATATCTTCCTCGTTTTCGAAGGCAAGCTGGTTACTCCTCTCTCATCGGACAATATCCTGGTGGGCATCACCCGGGATACAATCATGAAACTGGCCAAGAACGAACTGGGCATTGACACTATCGAGAGATCCGTCGACCGCAACGAGCTCTACATTGCCGACGAGTGCTTCCTGACAGGGACTGCAGCCCATGTAACCCCGGTTATTGAGATTGACCATCGTAGCGTGGGTGAAGGAGCAGTGGGCGAAATCACCAGGAAATTGCAGCAGCTTTATTTTGATGTGATACGGGGTAAGAACCCCAAATACATCGACTGGTGCACTCCTGTCCACCGCAGCAAGGCGGTGGCATAGCATTTGAACTGTGAACGAGTTGGCAGCAACTGAGGTAGTAACCCGTGCGGAATACCTAATATTCATCTTTACTGCTTCCGTAGGGGTGTTGCAACTGGTAGCTGCCCGGACCCAACTCAAAGGGTTGCTTTTCTTCAAAAAGCCAGTCCTGGCCTATCCCTTCTCCCTCCTGCTAATAATAGGCTCCTTTTGGTGGTTCTTCGTACGGGACGACCGCATTGATACGATAATGCGCCAGCCCGGGCTGGAGGGCTCAGGGCAGTTCTATAATTTCTGTATGGGAGCCTTCGCGGCCCTCCTTTTCACCCTGGCTGTCTCCTCCCTGATTGGCCTCCTGCGGCGCAGGGGGCAGCGCAACGAAAACGAGAATAGCGAGGGGCTAGACACCCTAAGACAAATGAGCTACTTCGAGGCGGTCAAACGCAGCTTCAGGTCAAAGGAAGATTAAATGACCGGGATAGATGAGAGGATAATCCTATGGATCAACGACCTGGTGGGTAAGTCCGCCGCGCTGGACAGGATTATGATCTGGTTGGCCAGCGATTACTTTATCCCGGTTACTATCTCCCTTATTCTGCTGGCTATGTGGTTCTTGGGTCAGGGCACGGCTGAGCGGGAGAACTATCAACGGGCAGTCATGTGTGCCTTTATAACCATAGGATTTGCTTCTGGCTTCGTTCTGGCTGCCAATCACATATATAGCCACCCACACCCTTTTGACGCTTTACCCGAACTGAAGGCTACCGTAGCCCAGATTTTCTACGAAATCCACGACCCGGCCTTCCCCAGCAACACAGCGACACTCACCTTTGCGGCGGCTGCTGGCCTGTGGCAAAAGAGCCGCAAACTCGGATATCTGATGCTTGTCCCTGCTATCCTCATGCCCCTGGCCAAACTCTACGCCGCCGTTTATTGGCCTTCGGACATAGTGGCCGGGGCAATTCTAGCAATACTCACCAGCTTCCTTATCTCCTGGGTAGTAATGCCTCTGGGTGAACCCATGATCGGTGGTTTCATTAAGGTAATGAGGAAACTCTGCCTCGCCTAGAGCCTGAACCTCAGCCGCAGCACGGTAATCATATACCTGACAATCTCCCTGGTCGAGAACTTGGATGCGCCCGTCCTTTTGTCGGTGAATTCAATAGGTATTTCGACGCAGCGGAAACCTTTCTTTGTCAGCCTGTAGAGTGTTTCCATTCCGATGGAGTAGCCGGTGGAATAGAACCGATCGAAATCCAAGGAACCCAGTGCCTCTCGCCTGTAGCACTTATATCCACCACACCAGTCCTTGATGTGCCGCCCCAGCAGTAATCGAGTGTACAGATTGGCGCCACTGCTGATTATTTTCCTCGACGGGGTCCTGACCGACTTGCCTCCCTTCACCAGCCGCGAGCCAATGACCACATCACATTCCCCGATTTTATCCAGAAATTGCGGGATGTATCCAGGATGGTGCGAGAAGTCGGCATCCATCTCAATAATGCAGTCAACCTCCTGCTCCAGGGCATATCTGAATCCGGCAATACCGGCTGTCCCCCTGCCTCTTTCCTGGCGATGAATCACCCAGATTCTACCCGGGTTCTGCCCGGCCAGCCTATCGGCCATCTCACCCGTTCCATCCGGCGAGCTATCGTCCACGATCACAATTCTTATGTCATCTTGGGCCAGGATCTGATTGACGATCTTTTCAATGTTCTCTCTCTCGTTGTAGGTGGGTAACATTACTATTGCCTTCATAGCAGCCCCATTATATAGCCCCGCTGGCTTGGTGTAAAAATCAGCGGTCAGCAATCAGCCATCAGTTCAAGTGGGTGTCAGGTCCCCGCCACGGCGAGTCGGCCG
>JAUWXW010000027.1 GCA_030616195.1 Chloroflexota bacterium
CTCGGCTACCAGAGCCCCAATCTCTCATTCTCCCTCCTCAGACTTTATGCCCCGCCACAACAATTCACCTTGTAAACGCTGGGTACCCAACAGTTAGCCACAATGTTACACCCAGGTATATGGTTTCCGACGCTACTTGTGATTCTATTCGCCTGCGTAACCGCAGAATTGCGGATGTAAGGAGTTTTCGGAGTTAGCACTTTCTCGCACTTATTTCCTCGACTTTATCCCTGCACTTTTGGATGCAGGAAGCCCAAGAAGTTTCCTGGCGCTTCGCATTGGTTGAGCCGGGCTTAATTGGCTTTGGCATGCTTTGGTTAGAAGGAAATACGGGTAGAGGAGACGGAGAAAGGCATGGCGAATCTAGCCGACAGCAAGAGCTGTCTTTAGTTCGGCATATTCGCTCTCGACCATCGTGCGGCAATCTTTCCCCCTAACATGGCCCTGCATCTCAAACTCGTAGTTGTGCTCGTAGTGGCCTGAGATAGTGCCGTCCTTGTACAGCCTGACATGGTACTGCATCCGATCCTCAAGCTTCCTCACGGAGAAGATTTGACCTTTATACTGAGTCGCGAAGGGGTCATACTGATAGCAGAGAGGAATCACCTTCTCGTAAAACTCCTGGGCCGTGATTGGTGCTAAAAGCTGAAATAAGAAGTGCTCTGACTTGCCCCTATCCGAGTAGAGGCCAAGTATGATCCTGACCCTTCTCCACCACTTGACTATCTTCCAAAACACTGCTACCTCCTCATTTATAAGATTTTAAGCAGAGACTAGCACATAGCTCATTGATAGACAATAGGTTCTTCAAACAATTCATCGAATTGTCGAGTGCTGGGCGCAGGTCAATAGACCAGTGTGAAGGTTTTCTCAAAAGTTCTTGCTTTTATCTTAAATGGCCTACCAGATAATTCAGTAGATAGAACTCCGGATACTGCTTTCAAAGTCGCTTTTGCTTTTCCCTAGACCAGCGTTTGATCGCCACTGCACAAATCGACAAAATGTTTGCTGTGAAAGCTCGACACAAAGAACCTTGACTCTCTCCCGGCGGCCGGGTATGTTGTGACCAGAAAGTCGCCGGCGTAAAATGGAGATAACAACAGGGTTCCTATTCTGGGGCTCTAAGTTCCATGAGAGAAAGCATGGTGTTGCCGGACCTTGAAAGGCAGATTAACACCCTAGCTCGCTGGATGTATGAAGCAAGGCACCTGGTGGTCTTCACAGGTGCCGGCATCAGCACGGAATCAGGCCTTCCTGACTTCCGAGGACCAGATGGCATTTGGACACGCCAGGCAAAAGGGCTTCCCTCGCAACCACGGGATTTTTCCTCAGCTGAGCCTAACGCTGGGCACATGGCTATTGTGGAGCTCCAGAGACTGGGCAAATTGGCTTTCCTCATCTCCCAAAACGTGGACAACCTCCATTTGAGGTCAGGGATTCGCCCAGATTTGCTAGCAGAACTACATGGCAACATGACCAAGCTTCGGTGCAGCCGTTGCGAATTTCTTTTAGACAACTTCGATGACCAAATTGCCTGCCCCGTTTGTGGCGGAAAACTGCTGTCTAGCGTGGTCAATTTTGGTCAGCCCCTGCCTCAGAAAGAACTGGCTGACTCTTTCTGGCACGCGCAACATTGTGATCTTCTGGTGGTCGTCGGCTCCAGCCTGGTAGTCACGCCTGCTGCCCACATGCCCAAAGAGGCATTGGAATCCGGGGCCCGGCTGGTGATAGTTAACAGAGGTGAAACCCCATTTGACCGAGTCGCTCACCTGCGGTTTGAGGAAAGCATAGGAGAAGTGCTGCCTCCGGCTGTGGCTCAGTTGAAGGAACTGATGAAGCTATCCCCTTAGGAAGTGAATGCCCGGAGGAACTCATGAGGGGATGGTTCCCATCGCGGCGTGCGGGCTATTGACGATCTCGCCATCGGGGATGCCCAAGCATGGCCAGCGCATGAGGCTCGTTTAGTTGGGGAAGCGGCTCATCTGCGTCGAAAGCACCCAGTCTCATGGCTGAATCTTATCGGAGAATGGATGTTCAGGCAGACCGCCATCCAGCCAAGGGTGAAGATAACTAGCCTGTCGTTCCATCGGTAAGAGTAGGTTCTTTCTCCTTGCTGCTGAGGTGTATCCTCATCTCTTCAGTCGATTCCGCCAATGTTGTGGCCTCTCTGCCCCTGAAGTCTTTTCCCTAGCCCTGAACACCCTTGACAGCCAGATAAACCGACTATATTATTGGTGCATGCGGTGACAAAGCCAGGTCACTTCTAATTGAGCACCAGACAGAGTAACCGCGAATCAAAAGGAGCAAGCGAGGGAGTATAGCACTTCAGCCAGAGTAACTTATCGGAACCATTCGGACACGTTCTCGGAATAGACGGTATCGGATGGGACGAGTTAGGTTGAGTCATCTACCGGGCCACAAGAGGCCCTGCGAGCAGTCATTGAATGACAGGGGGAGGGGGAGATTGAAATGGAAACGGCAGAAGAAAGAATAAGGGAAGAGACTAGGCAACAATATGAAACGGTCAGGACCTTCGAGCTGATGGGAAGACTTCTTCAGAAACAATCCGAGCTCAGCTTGACTAGAACACTCTCTTTTGAGCGAGACGTAGAGGAGAAAACTGCCGATGTTCTCAGTAAAGACAGTGAATTGGGTAGAATCGCTATTACTGTATATCGATTAAGAAACCAGTATCTCTTTCTCTATCAGATAGTAGAAAGAAAAGTCACCTATTTGGTGAAGTCAATGATTGATGCATTGAACAACGATGACCATTTGCTTCTTACCCTATGTTCGAGGTCGCTTGTGGAACATGCTGCATCACTTTCCTACTTGGTCGAGCGGACAAACGGAATCCTTGGGAGAATTGAAGGAAAGAAAGAATACAAGTCCATAAACGAAGACCTTGAGGAGCTCTACACCATCTATGAAAGAAGGTTCTATGGTACGCGATTCTTTGAGACCGAGGGTCTGGTAGACGATGTGAATGTGCCCGAATTAGTTGACGAATACTTATCTCCTGAAATCAAGGACATCAAAGAGTACTATGGTTATTTATCCGATTTTGTGCACCCTAACTTCGATAGCAACGTATTGGCTTCAAGCAGCGGACTAGGCCAGGGTATTACAGATCCCTCCATCGAAGAGAAAAAGGGGGTAATCGACAACATCCTTCGGATCGCCAGCATCATCGTTGAATATCTTGAGCACAGAATTGAGAGCTTCGCATCTTCAGGCATGGTGATAGACGCCTACCTTCAAAAGGCACTTCAGCCTGCAACTAGGCCTGAAACCTTTTTTGTTAAACCACCCACTGAATTTGAGAGAGAAGATACCTCCAAGCAACCAGCTACATTCTTCACCAAAGAGGGGAAAGTATGGCTAAGACTACGCGATGGCACCTCCTTTGAAACACCCCTCAAATCCATAGGTGACGTTACTCCTGAGCAAGAAGTCGCATTTTCCACTAAAGAAGGAAGAATCTGGCTCAATCTAGAGGACGGTACCTCCTTTGAAACACCCCTCGAATCTGTAACCGCCAGGCAACCAGCTACATTCTTTGACAAAGAGGGGAAAGTATGGCTCAGGTTGGGGGATGGCACCTCCTTTGAAACACCACTAAAATCCATCGGGGAGGTAACCACTGAACAGGAAGTTGCACTTTCAACTAAAGGAGGAAGGATATTGCTTGATCTGGAGGATGGTAGATCCTTAGAAACACCTCTCGAATCTGTAACCTCTGAGCAAACAGCGACGTTTTTCGCCAAAGAGGGGGAAGTGTGGCTTACATTAGGCGATGGCACCTCCCTTGAAACACCCCTCAAATCTATGGGTGATGTCGCCCCGGAGCAAAAAGTTACACTTTTCACCAAAGAAGGAAAGATATGGATCAGTACAGGCGACGGTATCTCCTTTGAAACACCCCTCAAATCTATCTCCAGGCAACCAGCTGCATTCTTCACCAAAGGGGGGAAAGTATGGCTTAGGTTAGGCGATGGCACCTCCTTTGAAACACCCTTCAAATCTATAGGTGACGTCACTCCCAGGCAACTAGTTTCCTTTTTCTCCAGAAAAGGAAAGATCTGGCTCAGATTGGGTGAAGGTATCTCCTTTGAAACGCCCCTTGAATCTATATCCAGGCAAATAGCTACCTTTTTCAACAAAGAGGGGAAAATATGGCTTAGATTGGGCGATGGCACCTCCTTTGAAACACCTCTGCGATCTATTGGCGATGTGACCCCCAGGCAAGTGGTAATGTTTTTCACCAGGAAAGGAAAGATGTGGCTCAGATTAGGTGGGGGTATCTCCTTTGAAACACCCCTGGAGCCATTAGCCCGTAAGCAGACAGCCATATTCTTCAACAAGGAAGGGAAGGTATGGCTGAGGTCGTAGTGGTATGCCCCAGATCCCCGTAGCCCTGGTTTCCCATATCAAAGGGGGCGTCCCCGCTTCCACTGATACTAAGCCCATGCTTAGGCCTGTGCCTCATCCACACCAATAACAGAGTCCCTTACTGCTGGTCTCATCAAGACACCCGTTGGATCGTCTGCCCGAGCCGCCCTGTCAACCAGTAGCGCCGGATTCTGTGGCACATCTACGGCTCTCCTGGACCGACGCACGCTGGCCGTCAAAAGAAAAAGGACCGCCAGATTCTATCCAGCGGTCCCTTGGCCCTATTGCCAATTGAATAACTAAGGCTTCCTGGACATGCGGCGCATAGTAACAGGGCGACGCATAAAGGCGGGTGTCTCTAGCTTGCTCTCATCCAAATCCAACTCTCTGAGCAAATCGCGAAACTCCTCGTCTTTCCGCGCCTCTGTTACCACTCTGGTAGAAGTAAAACCGGTAGCCACAAGGGTAATCCTCACATCATCACCCAGCTTGGTATCAGTAGTCACACCAAAGATAACCATAGCCTCTTCGTCCACCGCTGCCTCGACGACGCTAGCCGCCTGACTCACCTCGGCAAGGGTGAGACTGGGCGGTCCGGAAACGATATACAGCACGCCCGTTGCCCCCTCAATAGGCACTTCCAACAATTCACTGGAAATAGCTGCCCGAGCCGCCTCCACAACCCTGTTCTGTCCGGTGCCCTGGCCAATAGAGAGCCAACAGGGGCCAGCGTCTCTCATAATAGACGTAACATCGGCAAAATCAAGGTTTATCATTCCGGGCATAGTGATGACTTCGCTAATGGCGCGAACGCCGATCATCAGTATATCGTCTGCCGTTTTGAAGGCATTGTCTACCGTCACTTTATCACCGGTGATATTCAGCAGACGCTCATTGGGGATCACTATCATAGCATCGACTTCATGCTCAAGCTCATCGATGCCCTCTTCAGCTATCTGCGTTCGACGCGCCATTTCAAAGCTGAAGGGCTTAGTGACAATGGCAATAGTAAGAGCGCCGCTTTCCCGTGCCAGTCTGGCAATAACTGGAGTGCCACCCGTACCTGTACCTCCTCCCATACCTGTGGCCACAAACACCATATCGGCACCATCAATTGCCCTCTTCAGATCATCGGCACTTTCCTCCGCTGCCTCTCGACCACGCCTGGGGTCACCACCGGCACCCAGTCCCTTGGTTGTTCCTTCACCAATCTGAACTCGCGTTGGCGCCTCGTTCATCATCAAAGCTTGGGCATCTGTGTTCACGGCGATAAACTCTACCCCGTGGATCTCCGCCCTAACCATGCGGTTAATGGCATTACAACCCCCTCCCCCCACTCCTATCGCCTTAATCCTAGTTGTCGTAGGCACAAAACTTGTCTTTGCCATCCCCCTCCTCCTTTGTCAATAATTTCTGTACTAAGATACCCCTGGTAGCAGAACTAGCTTCCCGCTGTGGGCCTACCACGGATAACTCCAGACGTCCGAGACTGTACACCCTGCCATAGACGGTACAACTGGGAGGTGAGACTCTCTAGGCCGCCGCCCTCGCTAGCACCCCCCCCGCCAAACGGTTCCGTTTTCTCTCTCCAGACCAAAAGTCCTACGGCAGCGGCATAGGCAGGGTCGGCCAAATCATCAGCACCTTCAGGTAAATTCCTAGGTACTCCAACTCGTGCTTGCAGGCCAAGCTCATCTTCAACAAACTGCTTCATGCCGGGCAATTTAGCCGTACCACCGGTTAGAACCAGGAACTTCGGTAGTTGCCCTACTTCCGGTGGCCTAGACAGAATCATCCTCAGGATTTCCTCAACCCTGGCTCTGATCATGTAGGTCAACTCCTCAGGCGTAGTCTTGTACTTCTCGATTACCTCCATTCTACTAGCGTCAACCCTCTCTGGATACAGCCCTCCACCCCCCTTTTTCAACTCCTCAGCCTCACTCAAAGGAATGCTCAGGCCCTGAGCCAAGTCATTGGTAATTTGTGTGCCTCCGACAGCTAAGGCCGCGGTATGCCAGATACTTCCTTCTCTATATACGGCGATGCCAGTGGTACCTCCACCGATATCAGCCAAGATAACTCCTCTATCCATATCCTCCGGCTCCAATACAGCCAGACCAGAAGCCAGAGGGTTGGCCACAAAATCACCCAACGTGGCCGTCACACCGGCCTCCTTTACGCAATCTAGCAGGTTATCCATGTGAGTCTTCCCAGCTGCGACGATATGGGCTTCGTAATCCAAACTGTAGGCGCGCATTTTCAGCGGATTCTTTGTGACGTGCACGCGGTCAATACGGTACTGCCTCGGAACGGTATTGACCTTCACCTGCTTTGCCGGGTCTTGAGGGAAAGGGTAACCTTCCATCTCGTTAACTGCCGCTTTCATGACCGACTCGGTCACCAGCTGCTCCCTCCGATCCGTAGGTACTGTCACTCTGGGATTAGAACACCTAATATGGCTGCCGCCAAACCCTACCCTAACCCGCACCCCTGTCAGCCCGGCACGGCTCTCTGCCGCTCCAAGTGACTCCCGAATTGCATCGGTAGCATCACCGATACTAACGATGAGGCCCTTTCGCACCCCTCGAGAGACCACCTCGCCTACTCCAAGGATCTCGTCAATCCTCCTGTCAGCGACTTTGGCTATTATGGTACAAATCTTACTGCTGCCTATATCGATGCAAGCAACAGTGTCATCCGCCATTTCCTCCTCCTTTTCAAAGGATGCTAGCCTATCTTATGCCCAGTGTTCGCCAGGGTCAATGAATTCCTGTGATGGCGCTGACCACACATAACATCCAGATTTCCTGTCAACAGCCGACAACATCCAATCAAATCCTATAAGCCGCCTTAGACATTTGAAACAGCTTGGAGACTTCTTTCCATCCAGTATGACCATAACGAAGGAACAACCTCCTGCCTCTATACCTCCACATCACAAATGCCATGACCCAACTTAGATTTAAGTGTAGCCTACCATATCATAAATGATAGCACAAGTGGTCAAGCCCCTCATCTCAATCTCTTCTCCTCAGGTACTCTTCGATCTTCGTAGCTAGCCTATCGATTTCCTGTTCAGTTAGACCGAGGTTACTTTCTACCCTTTGGATATAACTATCAATTTCAGGAAGATTGCGCCTTAGCTGAGCCATTCTTTCGTTTTGTGCTCTGATATCCTCATCAAGCTCTGCAAAATCAATCCCCAAGTCAAATCTCCTGTCAAGAAACTCAAGGGTTTTCTTGCAGGCCTGAGAATCTTCGACTGCCGCAAGGTAAAAAGGCACTGCCGCCCAAAGGCTTGTCCCAGCAATCCTTCTCTTTTTGGCCACCCACAAGAGGAAGGAATTCAAGCTTGTCCTTTGGCCTGGCGGAGTTTCATAGTCCACGCTGCTGGCCAAATCGTACTGATGCAATGCTTGCTTCATTTCCGGACAATTGGGTATAGCGAACACTTCTCGAGGAGTAGTATGAGCGCCGAAAGAAAACATCCCACCAACAGTGTACATATCCTTCACATTGCAGTAACGTTCAGCTACATCTAAGACCAGGTTCAAGAATTTGTACCACTCAGACCTGGGCACCTCGCTCTTGAGAAGCACCAGATTATTCCCCTGGCACCAATAGAATTTGCTCTCAGGGAACTGGGCTATATCATCCTCCACCAAAACACCACCCAAGGGGAAGAAGTTTGCCGGTTCAATTTCTCCAAATTCCTGAGCTCCCAGTTTTCTGCACAAGTAATCGATGACTTTCACACCTAGCCTACCGGCATCCTGGGCCCAACCAACTATAAGAGATGAGCTTTGAAGTTCCGGCCTGATGTAAATTGTAAAAGGATGTTCTTCAGTCAACTCTAGTCTCCCTTAGTTTCTCTCCTAAAGAATTTGTCAACCTCTTCGAGGATCTTCTTCTTATCGTCTTCGGTTATTGGCCCGGGTTCCACTGGCCTGGCATACGTAACGTATTTCAGCTTCTCAAGCTGTTCTCTTATTTCTGGCGGGAACCTTTCATATAACTGCTGAATTTCCATCTCACTACGTTCCGCAGCCATGGCAATTTCTTCCATGCCAATGCTGACACCCAGAATCCCAGTCAAAACCTCCAGTACCGACTTTGAGGCCTTTGGGTAAGGTAATGAAAGGCCCTGGAGATAAATGGGTATCTCACCCATTACGCAGATGGCTTCCATACCTTTCTTCTTGGCCGCTCCCAACAGAAGTCCATTTAAGCCGGTAATATTGCCTCGCCCTCCTCTTCCCTCGACATCCGACATCAATATGGTATTCTCACAAGCCCTTACCTCATCAATCAAAGTCTCCATATTAGGCACTCCCCAAACTCTCGGCCTCATGGTATGATGGACAGGAGCCACAGCGGCTCCCGAAGTGTAGGCCCTTTGACATCCAAACCTCTGAGCTACATCCAAGACAAGGCTAGCCATATGGTAGGCCTTTTGCCCTTCAGCATACGCCCTTCCCAAATCAGTCGGCTGTTCCTCCCCGATGAAGAATATCAAGTCCCTCTTCTCAGTCTTCTTGAAGTAGAATTTGTTACTGGGGAAGCTTAGACTTTCCAATTCACCATCTCTGATTACAATGCCCTTGGGATAGAAGAAATCCCATGGTTCTATCTCTCCGAACTCCTCTGCCACTAGCGCCCTTCTCAGAGTATCAACCGCAATCAGCCCAATGTTCCCAATCCCCGGCCAGCCAGCTACCAAAACCGGCTTTTCAAGGACAGGCTCTGTATATAGTCTAATTCCCATTACCCCTTACCTGCTTCTTCAATCAACTCTCTCAAAGGCAAGTACGCTATTGGGGACGATCCCTCCTGTGGACGTGTCCGCAGTTGTGGTGCCAACATCACGCCGTATGCTCTATTTTACCACAACAACTCTACCATAACCTCCCTTTTCGCACAGCATAGATTTGTTGAGAGGGCGGATGCAAAGGTTCTCGATAGCCTTGTTTGGGGCTAGTAGGGGAGCAGGGTGAAATGAAACCCACCACCCCAAATGCACCTTCAAATCGTTGCATGACGCAACTTCAGAGTGACACGCAGGATCATGAAAAAGTCACCAGCGAGCTAGTCTTGACTTGCAAATAAGCTTTGTTTATACTAGTTGACTAGTCGCCCGAGTGGCGCAATGGTAGCGCAACCGACTTGTAATCGGTAGGTTAGCGTGTTCGAGTCCCCTCTCGGGCTAATCGGAGGGGTGGGTGAGTGGTTAATACCAACAGACTGTAAATCTGTCGCCTTTGGGCTACGCAGGTTCGAATCCTGCCCCCTCCACCATAATGAAATAGTGCCCACATAGCTCAGTTGGTAGAGCACGCCCTTGGTAAGGGCGAGGTCACCAGTTCGAATCTGGTTGTGGGCTCGTAAAGGAGGAGGCTAGAAATGGCAAAGAAAAGGTTTGAGCGAGTAAAACCCCACGTGAACGTGGGGACAATCGGGCACGTGGATCACGGAAAGACAACGCTAACTTCGGCCATGACCAAGATTCTGTCCACAGTAAGCGGCACCGCGTATCGCAGTTTTGACTCTATAGATAATGCCCCTGAAGAGAAGGCAAGAGGACTAACCATTCAAATCGCCCACATAGAGTATGAGACTGAAAAGCGCCACTATGCCCATGTGGACTGCCCCGGCCATGCTGATTACATCAAGAACATGATCACCGGCGCCGCCCAGATGGATGGAGCCATATTGGTAGTCAGTGCCCCCGATGGTCCCATGCCTCAGACAAGAGAGCACATCCTGCTGGCCCGCCAGGTAGAAGTGCCCTCCATGGTGGTTGCCTTGAACAAAGTGGATGCCATGGACGACCCGGAGCTGCTGGAGCTAGTGGAGTTAGAGCTGAGAGAGTTATTGACCAAATATGGGTTTCCTGGAGATGAGATCCCCATAGTGCGAGTTAGTGCTCTCAAGACAGGCGAATGTGGTTGTGGCAAAAGGGATTGTGAAGTCTGTGGCCAGGTGTGGAAGTTAATGGACGCAGTGGACGACTATATCCCCACGCCGATACGAGATAGGGACAAGCCGTTCTTAATGCCGGTTGAGGACGTCTTCAGCATCAAGGGACGTGGTACTGTACCCACAGGCAGAGTGGAGCGGGGCACCATCAAGGGAGGCGATCCAGTGGAGATAGTGGGTTTGGGAGAGACCACCAGCACGGTGGCCATTAGCCTGGAAATGTTCCACAAAACCCTTGACGACGCAGAACCTGGGGATGCCGTCGGAATCCTACTGAGAGGTATGGAGCGCGACGCCATCCAGAGGGGGATGGTGATAGCCAAGCCTGGTTCTGTCAAGCCACATACCAAGGCTGAGGGCCAGGTCTACATATTGACCAAGGAAGAAGGAGGAAGGCATACTCCCTTCTTCAATGGCTATAAGCCCCAGTTTTTCATCAGAACCACGGATGTTACCGGCTCTATTCATCTCCCTGAGGGAGTAGAGATGGCCATGCCCGGGGATGACGTAAAAATGACTATAGAATTAATCACTCCGGTAGCATTGGAGGAGGGACTAAGATTCGCCATTAGAGAGGGTGGCAAAACGGTAGGCGCCGGAGTATTCACCCGCGTAATTGAGTAATAGAGCGGATGGCAAAGAAAGCCGAGGTT
>JAUWXW010000074.1 GCA_030616195.1 Chloroflexota bacterium
GTGGGAAATAGGGCCCGACAGGGTTATAATTCTAATGATGGTCCCCAGGATAGACGTTGTCGAAGAACTAGAGCTCAGCTACGAAATACCCTATCTTACCGGTAAAGGTGAAGCAATCGATACCCTTACTGTCCGCATTAATGAGCAGAGACAGGGGGTCAGCATCAGTTATGCACTGGTGGATTGCACCGAGCAGCACCTAAACAGCCTGTTCCCCTCAGAGGGTGTTGATTCGCTGGCGCAAATGACAAAGCGAATCCTTCGAGACTTAGAGGTGAAGCCGCCGAGGATCGTCCTCCAGCTCTGGGAGTACAGTCCTGCCACCGGGCTTTCCTCAGTGGAAGGGAGAGCGCCAGTCAATAAGCAGAGGGACACGGTGCTAATCATCCTCACCAAGACCCCGTTTGTTTATAGGTTTGGGCATGAAATGGTGCTGTGGCACCAGGCAATGCATGCCAAGGACAGGTGGGAGTACAGATTCCCCGCCGCTCACCCCATGGTGGACGCTGGCGAGTGGCTGGATGCCCTGTGGCACTTTTCCATAGACGGTAGATTGCAAAGCTGGGGAAAGCCCCATTATTCCAGGGCCGAGCGACTGGAAGAAGCTAAAACGGTGCTGCAAGGGGTTTGCCCAGGCAAGGAGCTTCAAGCACGGGCGGAGGAGCTGTGCCATGAGCTGTGGGGAAAAGAGGTAACCTTTACACAGCTACTGGAGATCGGGAGGGACCTGGGGCTGGAACCCGCTTCAGGACTTTAGAAGCTGGTCTTGAACACCCAGCCTAGGAGATAGCCCAGCACACCACACACCGGAAAGGTGATTATCCAGGCAGCTACCATATTGCCAGCGACACCCCACCGCACTGCGGAGAGACGCCTGGTAGCCCCTACGCCCATAATAGACGAGCTTATGCAGTGAGTGGTGCTCACCGGTATGCCGAAATTGGAGGCTGTCTCGATAACCGCTGCTGCCGAGCTTTGAGCGGCAAAGCCATGCACGTGGCGAAGGGTGGTTATCCTTGAGCCCAGAGTGCGCATAACCCGCCAGCCACCAAGGGCGATCCCCAGGGCTATCGCCGCCGCTGACACGACGATTATCCACCACGCAATGGGATCCCAGTGGTCTTCTCCGGTATAGTAAACTAAGCCGACAGTGATAATGCCGATAGCCATCTGCCCATCGTTCTTGCCGTGACTATAGGACATGAAGGCGGAAGAAAGTATCTGGAGATTGCCGAAGACATTGCGCATACTGGCTGGAGTGCTGTGGCGAAAAACCCACATTAACGCTGCCATTACAATGAAACCACCGCCAAAGCCCACGGCCGGAGCAATGGCCACGGCTGCAAGCACTTTCCGCAAGACAGACCAGTCAACGCTGTCCCAGCCAAAGGTCGCTACCCCGGCTCCCACCAAACCAGCCACTAGTCCGTGGCTCAGGCTTATGGGAAGTCCAACGCGTGTGCAGAACTGACCCCAGACAACGATAGAGACCAGGGCAGCAATCAGCACCCATGCGACCGCATGGCCGGCGACCTCATCGCCAGTTCCCAACAGCGTCTCTCCCAGGATACCCTTGCCAATCGTTGCGGCTACCGCTGTGCCTGTAGCTGTCCCGGCAAAATTGCAGAAACCTGCCATAATAACCGCGGCACGTGGGGATAGGACGCGGGTACCGACCGCAGTGGCAATAGCATTGGCAGCGTCGTTGAGACCGTTGGTGAAGCCGAAAGCCAGAGAAAGAACTATGACTATGACGAAGAGCACCAAAGAGGGCTCATGCATGCTTGAGCGCTACTCCCTCAAGGACGTTGGCCACATCTTCGCAGCGGTCGGTAGCGCTCTCCATGTGCTCGTAGATCTCCCGCCATTTGATTATGTCGTGGATATCGGTGGGATTATCGAACAGGTCGCACAGCGCCTGACGCTGTACCCGGTCCCCCTCATTCTCCAGGCGGTTAAGCTCCACGCAGCTTGGGAGCATCTGTCTTAGCTCACGGCGGCGGCGCAACCTGGGCATGGCTTGCTCTATCTCAAGGGCAGCATCGACGATGATGTTGGCCAACTCCACGGCACTCGCCGTGGGACGGTCTATCCGGTAAACCAGCATGGCATCGGCGGCTCTTTTGATAAAGTCGACTACGTCGTCCAGGGCCTCACTCAATGAAGCGATGTCTTCACGATCCAGAGGAGTGAAGAAGGTGCTGTGCAGATTGGCCATGATGCGGTGGGTGATGTCATCACCCTTATGCTCCAGGTCACCGATCTCTGTTACCTTGTCCTCTACGTCTTCCCATTTCTCTACCAGTTCCTGGAATAGCTTGGCTGTCTTCACCAGATTGGCAGTCCCTTCTTCGAAGAGGTCAAAGAATTTGTCACCCTTGGGCAGGAAGGGAAGGCTTATACCCATTACTCCTCACTCCTGGCACTTGCACTGAGACGAGTTTACCAAGAAGCAGAGGGGTCGTCAATCTACTCGGCGGTCTCACAAATCCCCCAGCCCAACCGGGCCATTTGGTAATCGCTGATTTGTAGGGGCGAGCCTTGGTTGCACAAAGTTCGCGCAACTATTTATGTCATTCCCGCGCAGGCGGGAATCTAGGGGCGTGTGTGGGCTATCCAGCATGGATTCCTGCTTCCGCAGGAATGACAACCTGCTGAATACTGGACCCTTTGGCGATTTGGTGGAGCGCCTCGAAAGAGCCTCGCCAGGCATGGAGGATATGACGCCCATTCGCGCAACGTAGCGCGAGCCTTGGTCCATAGGACCGAACCAGAACCTTGAGCCTGTAGCGGGCCTCCTGTCCGATAACCCCCAGCCAGCGGATAAGCCGAAGCCCACAATATTTGCCAAACAATGGCTGATAGTATATACTGTCTGAGCTAGATTATTAAGCTGGGAGGTGGCTTTGTGGAGAATTCTTCTTTCCCCAAATGTCAAAAGTGCAGTACCGGTGATCTCGTGCCCTTGTCCGACTTCGGCAGCCAAGGAGCAGCCATCCACTACAAGGCATGGGTATGCACCAACCCCGATTGTGGCTTCAACCTAAAGATAAGGAACGGTGACGTCTATATATACGAGCCGGTCATAAGCGGAGCATTCCATAGCTCCCCCCGAGGCCGTTAAACTACCTTGGTGAATATCGGATGTGAATCTGTATGCCCAGCTAGACCAGCTTAAGGGCAAGCTGGCTGATTTGCTTTTCCCGCTGCATTGCCTTGGCTGTGGCAGAGAAGGCAGCTTTATCTGTATCTCTTGTCGACGTGCCCTCCCCCGCCTGCTTCCACCATTATGCCCCAAGTGTAGCAGGCCCTTGGTTGAAGAGGACCGTTGTTCTGCTTGCCTGAAGTGGAGGCTGGAAATCGACGGTATTCGTTCTCTCTTCCTTTTCCAGGGCACAGTGCGTCAGGCCATTCATCAATTCAAATACAACAACTTCAAGGCACTGGCTTTTCCCCTGGCTCAGTTACTCGCTGAGAATCTGGAAACCAAACCTTTGCCCGTGGATGTCATGGTACCCGTGCCTCTTCACCCAAGACGGCTGCGGGAGCGAGGCTATAATCAGTCGGGTCTTTTGGCCCGCCAGCTGGGCAGGCTTACCGGCCTGCCGGTTGTGGAGGACTCGCTTGTCAGACTCATGAATACCCCTGCCCAAGCTAGGGCGGCTAACGCCGATGCACGCCGAAACTATGTGCGGGGAGCCTTTCTCTGTAATAATGAGAACTTGAGAGGAAAGCAGGTTCTGGTCATTGACGATGTTTGCACCACAGCGGCCACTCTGGATTCTTGTGCTGTTGCGCTGAATAGCGCTGGTGCTAGCTCTGTTTGGGGCTTAACCTTAGCCAGGGAAGGATGAAAGAGATGCCACAGAAGGACTGGGAGATTGCGGCACTGATTCGGAGGGAAGAGGAGCGTCAGTCACGCAAGTTGGTGCTCATCGCCTCTGAGAATTACGCTGGCCCAGAAGTGCTGGAGGCCCAGGGCTCTGTCCTTACTAACAAATACGCTGAGGGGTACCCGGGACATCGCTATTACGGCAGCTGTCACGAGATAGACGAGGTGGAGAGAATAGCTATCCAAAGAGCAGAGAGGCTTTTTGGCGCCGAGCATGCTAACGTCCAGCCTCACAGTGGCACCCAGGCCAATGCAGCAGCCTATCTGGCCTTCCTCGAGCATGGAGATACGGTAATGAGTATGAGCGTGGCCCATGGCGGCCATCTCAGTCATGGGAGCGCCGTCAGCTTCTCTGGTAAGTGGTACCGATTTGTCCATTACGAGGTAAATAGAGAAACTGAGATGCTTGATTATGAGGAGATAGACCGCCTGGCCAAGAAGCACAGACCAAAGCTGATTGTGGCTGGAACCAGCTCCTACCCTAGAGTTGTCGACTTTGAGAGGTTCCACCAAATTGCCGAAGAAGTGGGAGCACTGCTCATGGTGGATATGGCGCACTTTGCTGGCCTGGTTGCTGCCGGCGTACACCCATCCCCGGTCCCATGGGCACAGGTGATTACCGCTACCACTCACAAGACTATGCGCGGACCTCGAGGAGGTTTTATTCTGTCGCGACAAGAGTTCGCCAAACACCTGGATGCCGCTGTCTTTCCCGGCATGCAAGGTGGTCCTCTGATGCATGCTATCGCCGCCAAGGCGGTTGCTTTCTATGAGGCAATGCAACCCGAATTTGTCAGTTATCAGCAGAGAGTGGTGGAAAATGCTAAGACTTTAGCCAACGAGCTGGAGAGACTGGGGTTCCGCCTTATTACCTGGGGGACTGATACCCATCTCCTCCTCACCGATCTCCGTTCCATGGGAATAACGGGCAAGTTGGCGGAAGAGGTTCTCGACAGTGTAGGCATGTCCACCAACCGAAATAGTATCCCCTTTGATCCCCTTCCACCCCAGACTACTAGTGGGCTCAGGCTGGGCACACCTGCAGTGACCACAAGGGGTCTTGGGCCGCAGGAGATGAGGCAAATCGCTTCATTGGTATACAAGGTGCTGACTAGCCCGGGAGATGAAAAGGTAAAACGCCAGGTCTCTGAGGAGGTGGAGGAAATCTGTCGCCGCTTCCCGCTAGCGTGATCTTGTCTGTTCATTTACTTATGTGCTATAGTTGATGATGTTTTGATTTGAGTGCCCGAATATCGACTGAAGGGAGCAACAGACAAAGGCAGTTATGAGAGAATACGAGTTGACAGTGGTTTTCAGCCCTGAGATTGCCGACGAGGACGTCGCCAACGAGATCGAAAAGCTTGACCAGTTTATCACCGAAAAAGGGGGCGAAATCACCGCCGAGGTCAATCGATGGGGGAGACGAAAGCTAGCTTATCCAATAAGGAACTTCAGGGAGGGGAACTATGTGTTGACTCAATTTAGGCTTCAGCAGAGCCTGACGGCGGAGGTTGAAAAGAACCTGGAAAGCTCAGAGGAAATCTTGCGACATTTGTTGGTGAGATTGGACAAGTGAGGACGTTCTCTACCCCATATGAGTGATAGTGGGCAATCCAGCCTCTTTACTTCGCTCACCATGTGAGGTAAGATGCTAAACATCCTCGGAGCTAAAGGGAGGGGGGAAGGTAGAGATGGCAAATTTGAACAAAGTAATGATTATTGGCAATGTGGGAACTGACCCAGAGATGCGGTTCACTCCCAATGGGAACCCGGTTACCACCTTTCGTATCGCCACCAGTCGAATGTTCACTACCGCCGATGGGGAACGAAAACAAGACACGGAATGGTTTACTGTGGTCACTTGGAATAAGCTGGCCGAGAGCTGTAACCAGTTCCTAACCAAAGGCAAGCGAGCCTATGTTGAAGGTAGGCTGCGCACGCATGCCTGGGAGGGACAGGATGGACAGAGGAGAAGCCGGGTGGAGATAGTGGCAGATCGAGTCCTTTTCCTCGACAGGCAAGCCGTTACCGCCCCTCTTCCTGAAGAGGCCAAAGTCGTTGATGAAAAAGTCGTTGATGAAACAGAACCAGAAGAACTCCCTTTCTAGGTAAGGACGGGCACGATGGCGTATGGTAGAAAAGCAAGCGCTGGCAGAAGGCCAAGTAGGTCACCGAGATATGTCCCCAGACGGAAGGTGTGCATTTTCTGCGCTGAAAAAACTGTGGTGAGTTATAAAGCACCAGAGTCTCTACGTCGTTATCTCTCGGATCGAGCCAAAATCGACCCGCGGCGTAGGAGTGGTAATTGCGCCAAGCACCAGCGGGCCCTAGCCCAAGCGATTAAGAGAGCTCGGCATTTGGCTTTACTACCTTATTGCGCCGAGCACATCCACCTAATGGGAGGTGTTGGCCCACGGGGCTAACTTCCTCCCCTTGTCTGCACGTCTCCAGCGCATTCCCTTGATACGGGGGTTCTCGGCTTTGCGGGAGTAAGACTTGAGCAGGAAACAATGGGTAGAGCCGAAGGGCAAGCGGCTTTCCAGGTGGGAAAGGGAGGGGCGGAGGCGGCGCATCGTCGAGATCATAATCATAGTAGCCATTATTTCCGTCGTGGCACTACTTGCCTACGGTTACTATGATGTTCGCATTAAGCCCTGGCGCCAGGCTATAGTCAGGGTGAATGACAGGGTGTTTGACATGCGCTACTTTGTCAAGATGCTTCGCCTCTATGGATCAGGGCAGCAGGACCTTACCCAACAAATGCAGTTAGCCCAATCACTGCCTGAAGCGCTGATAAACAATGAGCTGATAAGACAGGGGGCAGAGCGATTCGGCATCTTCCTCAACGCCACGGAGGTCGAGAACAAGCTGGAGGAATATGCTGGGTTTGATCCTGAAGAACAGACCGAAGAGGAATTCTACGATCTGTTGAAGGAGAACCTGGCAGAGGTCGGCCTTTCCGTAGCAGACCTCAAGCAAATCTTCATCGAACCAATGGTAGTGCAATCCAAGTTGCTGGAGGCTATCGGTAATGATGAACAACTTGGCTATCCTCAAGATCGCCAATATGAGCATGTTCGGGTCCAGGCTGTACTTCTAGGGACTGAGGAAGAGGCTACAGAGGCAAGGATCGAGTGGGAGGCTGGAGGAGGAGACGCAGCATTTGAAGGGCTTGTCAATGCATCTTCCCGACACTATCCTGAGGACGATGTAGAGTGGCTGCCCCGGGGGATAGAGAGCTCCGTCTTTGATGATTTCGCCTTTGCCGAGGCATCTGAAGTCATAAGCGAACCGATTCAAGATACGACATACTATACCAAGGGTGGCTATTGGTTGGTCATGGTGCTGGATGAGAGGGGAGAGGGTGATGAAGAGGAACTCCACATCCAGGGGATACTGCTGGATAGTAATGCAACGGCAAACGAGCTAAAAGATAGAATAGCGGCAGGCGAGGATTTCGCTGAGATCGCCCAGGAGTATTCACTGCACTCCGGCTCTAAAGACAACGGTGGCGATATGGACTGGTTGAATCTGGAAGATGCCAAGTCACGGTTTGGCGAAGACAACCTTGACGGCATCCTTGATCTTGGTCTGAATGTGCTGAGCGAGCCAATACATCATGCAATCATAAGCAAGAAGTCGGGCTACTGGCTGATAAAGGTTTTGAGCAAAG
>JAUWXW010000007.1 GCA_030616195.1 Chloroflexota bacterium
GAGCAGCACTGGTCTTAGTCCAAAGTAACCTATCAAGGCTATCAATAGCACGGCGGCTACAGCAACCCACGCCTTTGACCAGCCGAGTACCCGGGGGAACAGCGGTTGCCTTTCCTGTCGTCTCCGCTCCAATTCTTCAAGGGCGACATTGAAGCGCTGCCTTGCCGCCCTCTTAGTCACTGAGGACGGCGTAAACGTGTAAGCCGTCTGAGTGTGAAGCATGGCTCGGAGAAGAGGCTCGAGCTCCTCAGCATGTTCGGGATAACTAGCCAGGCAGTCTTCAAGCCTCTCACCCCGGTTGATGCGATCCACGCACTCGTCAAATATCTCGTCAAAGGTCTTAGGCATATCTCATCACGCTCAAATTAAGATTCCTCAGACAGCAGCTTGCGTAGCGATCTAATGGCAGCACTCTGCATTTCGCGCACCGCCCCGCCACTTTTGTTCAAAACCCTACCGGCTTCCTCCGAGGTCAACCCGCCAAAGAACCGCAGCTCTATTACTTGCCGCTGGGCAGGTGTAAGCTGGTCAAGAGCCCTAGTGACTCCTGCAAATTCAATCTTGCTCTCCGCCAGTGCTTGTGGATCCGAGTCAGATGCCACCTGCACGGTATCGAGGGGGACAATCTTTCGTTTTGCCACCTTACGAACGTAGTCCACAGCCAGGTTATGGGCGATCTTGAAGAGCCACGCTTGCATTGGGATGCCGCGTTCCTTATACGAGTCCAAAGATTCCAGCGCCTTCAAAAAGACTTCCCCTGCCAGGTCCTGTGCCTCTGCCCGATCGCCTAACCGGACAAAGATATAGCGAGCAATCTTGTCATAGTACTCATCGTACAGAGTGGCCAAAGCGGTTTCCTTGCGTCTTCTTTCACCCGCGCTTCTTTCCACGTGCATGGTTTTCGTCTCACAGAGAGCAATACATCGATTGGTTTCAAGTATACCACCTGATTGAACGTAGCGCTCTGGAGGCCAACTGACATGGTCCATACCCCTCATCCATTACAACGAATATTTGCCTCATTCTGTCAGGTATTTGTCTTGGAGATGATACCGAGGGAATCCTTGACGGGTCGCTCTACGGCTTGGGAACGGCCACGACAGGGATGGATGGAGCTCCTATCCTATGGTCTTCAAGGAGTCCTTGGCTGAATCTTCGATGCTTCTGAAGGGCCATTGGTAGCGAAGTTACTCTACCACATCAACGATAGTAACCCCGCCACCCCCCTCCTCCTGCTCAGCCCATCGGAACGATTTCACCAGGTGATGCTTTGGCAGCCAGGCACGAACTGCGTTTCGCAACGCCCCTGTGCCCTTTCCGTGGACTATACGCACGGAAGGTATACGGGCGACATAGGCTTCGTAAAGGAACTGGTCAATTTTTGGCAGAGCCTCGTCAACAGTGAGACGATGTAAGTCCAGCTCTGGCTCAGGTTGTGCTGATGAGTCCATAACCTTTTAAATCGCACTAGAGACCGATTTTGGCTGGCTAATTCTACAGGCTCAACTTGCCATCAGTCAAAGGCTGAGGCTCAAAATCACCGATTGTCGGTGTACTCATAGGCGGGTGCTCCGCTCGCCAGGGGCGAATCTTCGATCACCCGCCCCTTTGGTAGGGGACAGAGCCCTCGCCAGAGGCGAGTCGCCTGTGGAGACCTACCCTATATCAGGGGGATCGCAATTGCTACTCTCCGGCCTAAGGTTACCTGTTTGACTACTGAACTGGCTTGTGCTACAAGATAGGGTGCAGGAGATTATCCCGCCGGGCAAACTTTGCCAAGTCTTACACGAAGGAGGGGTCATGGCTAAGATTTACTATGATAGCGATGCCAACCTGGATTTGCTTAAAGGGAAGAAGATTGGCATTATCGGCTATGGCAGCCAGGGACATGCCCATGCCAACAACCTGAAGGACAGTGGCTGTGCAGTGCTGGTAGCCGAAGCACCCGGAACTGAGGCATGGGACAATGCTCAGAAAGCCGGTTTTGAGGTGGCCACTGCTGACAAGGTGGGCCAGGAAGCAGATATAATCATAATGCTTGTCCCCGATAATCTGCACCCGGTGGTGTATCGAGAGTCGATTGAAAAGAGCATGTCTGCGGGCAAGACGTTGATGTTTGCCCACGGTTTCAATATTCATTATGGGCAGATTGTGCCCCCCGCCAGTGTCGACGTGAGCATGATAGCCCCCAAGGGCCCGGGGCATATGGTGCGTCGCCTCTACACCGAGGGGCTGGGCACTCCAGCTTTGGTAGCCGTTCACCAGGATGCTTCAGGCAAGGCAAAGGACACGGCTCTGGCCTATGCCAAGGGTATTGGCTCCACCAGGGCGGGGGTCTTGGAGACAACTTTTGGCGAGGAGACGGAGACCGACCTCTTTGGAGAGCAGACAGTGCTTTGTGGTGGCGTCACCGCTCTCATAAAGAATGCCTTTGAAACCCTGGTAGAGGCAGGCTATCAGCCGGAGATAGCCTACTTTGAGGTTTGTCACGAGTTGAAGCTCATCGTTGACCTTATCTACCAGGGCGGCTTTGCCTTTATGCGATATTCGGTAAGCGATACTGCCGAGTATGGCGACTATACTCGGGGCCCCCGGGTTATCGACGATTTGGTCAGGGAGGAGATGGAGCAGATCCTCCGAGAAGTGCAAGATGGCACCTTTGCTCTGGAATGGATCCTGGAGAATCAAGCTGGCCGCCCCAAGTTCAACACTCTCAAGCGGCTGGAGGCAGACCATCTTATCGAGAAGGTAGGCAAAGAGCTGCGGTCCATGATGCCATGGCTGAAGGGGTAACGCAAGACGTCATTTAGGAACAAACCGTAGGGGACGAACTCTGTGTCGTCCCAGATTGGGGGCGTCAAACAGGGCTTTCTAGCCAGGCTTTTTGACCTCGCCGTCAGAGGCGACCTCAACGGGTCGCGCTACATGAGACTTAGGACATTAAATACTGGATCGGGGAGAGGAAGAGATGGAAAGGGTTATCATATTCGACACCACACTGCGGGATGGCGAACAGGCAGCCGGAGGGATGCTGAACGTCCAGGAGAAGCTGGAGATAGCCAGGCAACTGGAGAGGCTCGGCGTGGATGTTATCGAGGCTGGTTTTCCCGCTAGCTCACCTGGTGACTTTGAGGCAGTGAGGCTCATTGCCCAGGAAGTGCATCAGTCGACTATTTGCGCTCTTACCCATGCCAATGCCAAGGCTATAGATAGCGCCTGGGAAGCAGTTAAGGGGACAAAGCACCCTCGCATTCATGTGTTTCTCTCCGCCTCAGATATCCACCTCGCCTATCAGCTCAAGAAGAGCCGTGAGGAGGTTCTCGGCCTGGCACGAGATATGGTAGCCCGAGCCAAATCATATCTGGAGGACGTGGAGTTCTCGCCCATGGATGCCAGCCGTACCAAGCCTTCTTTCCTCCACCAGATCATTGAGACGGTCATCGATGCCGGGGCAACCATAGTAAACATCCCTGATACCGTAGGCTACGCTATCCCAAGAGAGTTTGGAAAGCTTATCAGGGACATATTTAAGAATGTGCCCAATATTGATCGGGCTGTAGTCAGCGTTCACTGCCACAATGACCTCGGGCTGGCAGTGGCCAATAGCCTGGAGGCCCTGCGGCGGGGAGCAAGGCAGGTAGAGTGCACTATAAACGGCATCGGAGAACGAGCTGGCAACGCCTCTTTAGAGGAAATCGTGATGGCGCTCAAGACCCGCAGAGACCTTCTCAAGCTAACCACCCAAGTTGATAGCACGCAGATCTACAAGACCAGCCGCCTGGTGAGCGAGCTCACTGGTTTCGTAGTCCAGCCCAACAAGGCCATCGTAGGGGCGAATGCCTTTCGCCACCAGTCGGGTATCCATCAGGATGGGGTCATCAAAAGAGCTATTACCTATGAAATTATGGACCCCAGGGAGGTGGGGATTCCGGCCAGCAGCCTGGTACTGGGTAAGCTGAGCGGACGCCGTGCCTTTAAGGAAAGGTTGGCTGAATTGGGCTATGCCTTAGGCGAAGAAGACCTCGATCGCGCCTTCCTGGCCTTCAAGGAGCTGGCCGACAAGAAAAAAGAGGTCACTGACCGTGATATTGAGACTATTGTGGCTCAGGAGATGCATGCCATTTCCGAGACCTTCCACCTGGACCATGTTGAAGTTACCTGTGGTAACAACAGTATTCCCACCGCCACGGTGCGGCTTGTCGCCCCTGACGGTCAGGTTTTGGCCGATGCTGCCTTAGGCACGGGCCCGGTGGACGCCGTATGCCAAGCTATCAATCGCATAATCAAGGTACCTAATGAACTCACCGAGTTCACCGTGAAGTCGGTCACCGAGGGAATTGACGCTGTTGGCGAGGTGCTGATCAGGATTGAGAGCGACGGCATAACCTACAGCGGGCGAGGTGCTGACACTGATATTATTGTGGCCAGCGCCAAAGCTTATATGAACGCCCTCAATAGACTGCTGGCAGTTAAGAGGAAGAATTCAGGATGACCCTGGCTGAGAAAATCCTTGCTGCTCACGCCGGCAAGGACAAGGTTACACCCGGCGAGTTAGTGAACGTCAGGGTCGACGTTGTGCTGGCAAATGACGTTACTGCTCCCATCGCCATCAAGGAGTTTGAGCGCATCGGGGTAAAGAAAGTCTTCGACCCTCAGAAGGTGGTGATGGTGCCCGACCACTTTGTCCCCAACAAGGACATCCCTTCAGCGGAGCAGGCCAAAATGATGCGGGAGTTTGCTTTGGAGCAGGGCCTGGTCTATTTCGAGGTAGGCAAAATGGGCATCGAGCACGTGCTTCTCCCGGAGCAGGGCCTGGTGCTTCCCGGCGATGTGGTCATTGGGGCTGATTCTCACACCTGCACCTATGGGGCTGTGGGGGCTCTGGCCACCGGAATGGGCTCAACGGATATCGCCTCAGCTATGGCCTGCGGTGAAATCTGGATGAAGGTTCCGCCGACCATCAAATTCCTCTATCACGGGGAATTGCCGAGGTGGGTGGGAGGTAAGGACCTCATCCTGTATACCATTGGCGATATTGGCGTGGATGGCGCCCTTTACGCCGCCATGGAGTTTGCCGGCGAGGCCATTGAGGCGCTCTCTATGGACGGACGCTTTACTATGGCGAACATGGCCATTGAAGCCGGAGCCAAGGCAGGCATCTTTCGAGTGGATAACAAGACCCTGGAGTACGTCCAGCCAAGGGCAAGGCGTCCGTACAGAGTTTATGAACCAGACGAAGATGCAGATTATGCCAGGACTATTGAATACGACGTTTCCCGGCTTGAGCCACAAGTAGCCTTTCCCCATCTGCCTTCCAACGCCAGGTCAATTAGCCAGGTTGGTGAAATTGAGATCGACCAGGTGGTTATCGGCAGTTGTACCAATGGCAGGTTGGAGGACCTGCAGGTTGCTGCCCGGATACTCGAAGGCAGGCAAGTGCACCGCGGGGTGCGATGTATCGTTATCCCCGGTTCGCAGCAGGTATACCTTGAAGCACTGCGTGAGGGGCTGATTGAGGCCTTTGTCAGTGCCGGGGCAGCGATAAGCACACCTACCTGCGGTCCCTGTCTTGGCGGGCATATGGGTGTTCTGGCTGCCGGTGAGCGCTGCCTGGCTACCACCAATCGCAACTTCGTCGGCAGGATGGGAAGCCCCCAGTCAGAGGTCTACCTGGCTAACCCGGCTGTGGCTGCTGCCAGCGCCATCCTGGGGAGGATCGCGGGGCCGCAGGAAATAGTCGGTAGCAACTAGGTGGGATTATGCTGGTTATTAGGGACAGGCTTCAGGCACTGCTGTCTAGGGATTTAGGAAGGGGCCTCTTGTGGTGATAACGCGTAAGGAAACAATGAGATCAAGTTTTGAAGGAACGGTTATTGATGTCGAAACGGTGGGAGAATTCCATGACCAGTATCTCGATTCAAGGAGGTATAAAGATCATCAACTAGTTATTTTTGGATTTATAAACAGCCATGATCTCGAGATACTCTGTGCCGAGGGAGAAAGGTCGATCAGCGAGTTGATAGACGAGGTGCGGAAGATCATAAATGGGCTGGAAAGGCCTTTTTATGCCTTCAATACTGGATTCGAGCGTGGCGTTCTCTTCCACAATCTTGGTATGAAGGTTGATTTTGACAGGGAACTTCAAATAAGAGAAAGAGAACCTAAAGCAAGGGCAGTCGGAGAATTAGGTATCCCCAACTATGATGACCCATTTTTCGATAATGGGCTTAGATGCATGACTGCATGGGAAAACGGAGAGTTTGATAAAGCAATAGCGCATAATAGGGCCTGCCTTTTGAAGGAGAGAGATATCTTGTTACAGAGAGGCTTTAGACAACCAGACGACTTAAGATTCGTTAGATAACAGTAAAGGGGCATTTCTTGACACTGACCGGCAAAGTACACAAATACGGCGCCAACGTTGACACCGATGTCATCATCCCGGCGCGCTACCTCAATGTATCCGACCCCACCGAGCTGGCGCAGCACTGCATGGAGGACATCGACAGCGAATTCGTCAACAAGGTGCAGCTGGGGGATATCATAGTTGCCGATACCAACTTCGGCTGCGGGTCATCCCGGGAGCACGCCCCCCTGGCCATTAAGGCTGCTGGTGTGGGGTGTGTTATCGCCAAGAGCTTTGCCCGTATTTTCTTTCGCAATGCCATTAACATCGGTCTACCTATTCTGGAATGTGGCGAGGCAGCGGAGCAGACCGATTCCGGCGATATCCTGGAGGTCGAGCTGGCCAGTGGTGAAATCAGAAACGTCACCAGAGGCAAGTTGTTCCTGGCCAGGCCCTATCCTGATTTCATGCTGGAACTGATCTCGGCCGGAGGACTCATTGAGCACACCAGGAGGAGACTGGAGATGGGGGGACTATTGAATGAGGTTTGAGCTTGCTGTGCTGCCTGGCGACGGTGTTGGCCCCGAGGTGGTGGCTGAAGCGGTAAAGGTCTTGGAGACGATCGGAAATAAGTTTGGTCACGAATTCAACCTCCGCTATGGTCCTATCGGCGGTGCTGCCGTTGACCAGTTTGGGGTAGCTCTAACCGCCGAAACTCTAAAGATGTGTAAGCAATGCCATGCGGTGTTGCTGGGGGCCGTGGGGGGGCCCAAGTGGGATGACCCCTTAGCCAAGGTTCGTCCCGAAGATGGCCTCCTGGCACTGCGCAAAGGACTGGGGCTCTTTGCCAATCTGCGCCCGGTCAAGGTATTTCCCATGCTGGTGGATTCCACTAATCTGAAGCCCGAAGTTATTGAGGGGGTAGACCTTGTGGTGGTGCGGGAGCTTACCGGTGGGCTTTACTTTGGCAAACCCAAGAAGCAATGGCGGACGTCCAGAGGTAGGCGTGCTGTGGATAGCCTGGTTTACTCCGAGAAGGAGGTGGAGCGCATTTTGAGGGTGGGTTTCGAGATGGCCCGGGGCCGAAGGAAGAAGCTCACCTCGGTGGACAAGGCCAATGTTCTGGAGTCTTCGCGGCTGTGGCGACAGATAGCTATCGAACTCTCTGGTGAGTACCCTGATGTGGAATTGGAGCACATGCTGGTAGATGCCTGCGCCATGAGACTGATACAGCGCCCTGCTGATCTTGATGTTGTGGTCACTGAGAATATGTTCGGCGATATACTGACCGATGAAGCATCAATGCTGTCTGGCTCTATGGGAATGCTGCCCTCGGCCAGCCTGGCAGGAGTACCTAAAGCTGGAGGCACCACGACCTTTGGTATGTATGAGCCGATTCACGGCAGTGCCCCCAGGAGGGCAGGACAAAATCTGGCAAACCCTATTGCCACTATCCTGAGTTGTGCCATGATGCTCCGCTATTCCTTTGGCTTAGAGCCGGAGGCGGAGGCAATAGAGAAGGCGGTCAGCGACGTCTTGGAGGGTGGCTACCGTACCTACGATATAATGGAAGAAGGGAAAACCGAGGTGGGGACTAGAGAGATGGGGGGGTTGATTGTGAGCGCGATAGAGGCGTGACATTATGAATGGCCCAGCTTCCAGAACAGGCATAGCTAATCTGCCTTTGCACTACGGCAAGGCGCCACCCTGGCTATTCAACAGGATGGTGAAGCTGTCCAGGGAGATTACCGTTTCCATCGTTGCCGAGTTTGGGCCGGAGGAGATGCTGCGCCGCATGTCAGACCCCTTCTGGTTTCAGGCCTTTGGCTGTGTGCTTGGTTTTGATTGGCACAGCAGCGGCGTTACCACCACCCTCTGCGGTGCTCTCAAGGAAGGGTTGAAGGGGCTGGAAAAGGACCTGGGGCTGTTCGTGGCCGGTGGCAAGGGTCGCACTTCAAGACAAACCCCTGCTGAAATAGAGAGGTTTGGCTCTGCCATCTCCGTCGATCCTTCACGCCTCATATATAATAGCCGGATGACGGCCAAGGTGGACAGCTCGGGTGTCCAGGATGGTTACCAGCTTTATCACCACGTCTTCCTCTTCACCGACGGCGGCTCCTGGGCAGTGGTCCAGCAGGGAATGAATGAGGTTAACCGCTATGCCCGCAGGTATCACTGGCTCGGTGAGTCGGTGACTGACTTTGTTTGTGAGCCTCATGCCGCCATTTGCTGCCAGGGGCGAGGGGAGACACTGAACCTGGTGGCCGATGAAAGCACCACGGCGCGAAGCACTATCACCTCCATAGCTACAGGACAGCCAACAGAGGAAATTCTGAAGGACATAAAGAGAATCAAGACGCTTGATCTCCCCCGCCGCCATCAGCTTTCCGCCCAGGATATTCACCCTGATAGGCTGGGCAAGGGCCTTCTTGGCATCTATGAACGGCAACCGAAGGGTTTTGAGGAATTGATTGGCATTGAAGGTGTTGGGCCCAAAACTGTCCGGGCGCTGAGTCTGATCTCTGAACTGGTCTATGGAGTCCCGGTTAGCTTTCGTGATCCGGCGCGCTATAGCTTCGCCCACGGTGGAAAGGATGGGCACCCCTTCCCTGTTGACCGACAAACATACGATAGAAGCATCGAGTTCCTTGCCCAGGCGGTGAATAAAGCCAGGATTGACAATATAGAAAAGAGACAAGCCCTTTCTCGGCTGAACGAAGGTTTTCTCCGTGGTGCCAGGCTTTAATTTGCCAGGGTGATTGCGACTGGGGGAAGGTTCACAGCAGGCTGAACGAAAATCCCGGCTAACAGCTTTTTGGGGTTGCTGATAAGGTCGAATCCGCAGTTGTGAATCAGCAAAACTTACTTGACGGCGCATGGATTTACGTTATAATCTTAGACTGAACATGAGGGTCATTGCTGGCAGGGTGAAGGGGAAGAGACTCAAATCACCAAAGGGGCCCACACGTCCCACCACTGAACTAGTGCGGGAGGCCATATTCTCCATCCTGCAGCCAATGGTTGGTGAGCGGTGGCAAGTCCTTGACCTTTACGCTGGCAGTGGTGCCCTGGGTGTCGAAGCCCTGAGCAGGGGCGCTAGTTGGGTAGACTTCGTAGAAAGTAGTCCCAGGTGCTGCGCTGTAATCAAGGAGAACCTGGCCATGACGGGGTTTACCTCGCAGGCGAAAGTCTACTGCTGCAGCGTGAACAAGGCACTTTCTATGCTTAGTGCGTTTTACGATGTAGTCGTTCTAGACCCCCCCTATTCTGACCCCTCTCTAGCCGATACTTTGAGAACTTTGTTCAGTTCCCAGCTTGTTGGGGCCAGCTCTACTGTGGTAGTGCAGTCTTCTTCCCACCAACCGTTACCCTTGGAGGTAGAGCACTTCCACCTGCATAAGAGTCGGCATTACGGTGATACTTGCCTTTCAATTTATCGACAGGAGGCCAATAATTGAGAGTAGCACTTTACCCCGGCAGCTTTGACCCGGCAACCAAGGGTCACGTAGACATAGCGGTTAGAGCAGCCGCCCTTTTTGATCACCTGGTTCTAGGTGTTTTTGACGCCCCTGCCAAGGATGTTCTCTTCACCACCGCAGAGAGGGTGGAAATGCTGAGAGAAGCTGTAGCCCATCTGCCTAACGTTAGTGTGGAATCGTATAGCTGTCTTACTGTAGAATTTGTCAAGGAGATAGGAGCTAAGTTCATCGTTAGAGGGCTGCGCATGGGGTCTGATTTTGAGCGTGAATTCGACATGGCACTAATGAATCAAAAGCTGGATCCGGAAATAGACACTGTTTGTCTTATGTCCAATGCAGAGTACCAGTTCATTAGCTCAAGCCTGCTTAAAGAGGTAGCCGAAGGAGGCGGCAATGTCAGCGTCTTTGTGCCCGAATGCGTCGCTCTTGCCCTAAAGAGGAAACTATTCCCCAAGTCCAAAATAAGGTAAGGAGGTGTCCTAGATGGCATATAAGATCACCGATGAGTGTATCAGTTGCGGGGCCTGCGAGCCAGACTGCAAGAATGAGGCCATCAGCGAAGCAGAAACAATCTACGTAATTGATCCAGGTAAGTGTACCGAGTGTGTTGGCTGGTTCGAATCACAGAAGTGTGTTGAAGTCTGTCCTGTGGACTGCTGCGTGCCTGACCCAGACCACAAGGAGACACGGGAACAACTGCTTGAAAAGTGGCAACGGCAAAACCCTGGGAAAACTCCGGAGGTTACCTAGAAAATCAGCAGGTTATGTGCAAGAGGGCGGCTGCCCTCTTCCCCTCATCTATTAACTGATTCAGTTTACTGACTGCTTCATACGAAGGGAAG
This sequence comes from Chloroflexota bacterium, assembly GCA_030616195.1. Next base: position 10,668 of record JAUWXW010000007.1, read on the forward strand.
AGCAGGAGTTCCAGGCTGGACTCTTGGGCATAATGTCTCGCTGCCTCGGATAAACGGGCTTTAGACGAAGTCCCCAGACCTATAACCGCGATTTCCGCTCCTTTCAATTCCTCGATCTCTTCCTTCTTGAAAGAGTGCGAGCCAAATCGCCATATCCCACCCTTCCTTTGCTTTACCACGCCATCAGGGCAAATGATGATATCACGGTGATACTTCTTGCCGTCGATAACAATTGTACCGAAGCTGAAGCTTTCTATCTTGCTGCCCATGGGATGCCCTACTTTGAATTAGTCGAAGAAGCCTTTGATAGCATCGAATTCGCCAGGGAGGAGACCGAGCAGCAAGCGGAAGTTGTCTATCAATAATGCAGCAAGAGGCGAGTCGCTAATTGCCTCTACTATAGCTGATTCATCTCCAGTGGGCTCACCAAGTTGCCATTTAAGTACAACCGTAAGAATGGCAGCAACCACTAATGCCCCCGCAAGTAGCCCGATGACTATTCCGCCAAGTGCATCCAACCAACCCATCAGCATAATCTTGAAAAACATCCTTACTACTTTGCCAATGATATTGGCTGCTATTACCACAATGGCCAGAATGAGGATGAAGGAAATGATTTCAGCCCACTGAGCCCCACTCGGAGAGAGCTTATCTGCCAGACCATCAGAATACTGCCCGGCGATAGCTACACCAGCAAGTAGCCCAGCAACAGTAAACACTGTCCGAATAAGCCCGTGCTTGAACCCAACATACGCACCGAGAAGAGCGATCACAATGATAAGTATATCTATCCAGGTCATCTCGGACCTCCTATACAGGCCAAATTGTTGTGCTAGATTATACTACACATCGTCAAAAAAGCAAATGCTCCCCGAAAATAGCGATGGAGACTTCCAAGCATAGGCAGTGGCTCTGTCGCCTGCCAACCCTTCTCACCGTCAGGAGGTTCCAACGCACCCGCTCACAGATGGCGCAGTTCTAATCGCCTTGCGAGGAGTAGAGTAGGGTAGCCTGGAGCATCTGCTCTAGGCATGGTTGCAGCAGATGCTGCAACCTACCCCGATTGTTGCATAGGCTCTTCAGGTCGTTCCGCCACCGCTCGCTTCCAAAGTTGACCATTTCCCCTGCCCATAGCCACGGCACCCACTTTTCACGCCGTCTCTCGCCTCTGCACACCTAAGGCGACCTCAGAATGACATGAAGCGAACGGCTCAGAAAAACGCAGGATCACCGAATGACCTCTAAGAAGAAAGGCTACGTACCAGTATTCTAATTATGTACAGGAGAAAGATAGCTGCCATGGGGGCAAAATCAAACATGCCCATCCTGGGAATAATCCGCCGCAAGGGGCCAAGAATAGGTTCAGTGATCTGATAGAGTATGACCACTATCGGGTTGTCAGGGCGAGGAGAAAACCACGACATGATAACTCGAATGAAGATGGCCGCAATGAGCACGTTGCACAGAATTTCAATGCCGGTGATGATGGCATCCATCACCTCTATTCTCCTCTCAGCGCCTTGGCCTTCTCATAGCCGGCAATAATGGCCTGAGCCAGAAGCGCCCTTAAGCCGCCCTCCTCCAGTAGAAGCAAGCCCTCTGCTGTTGTTCCCCCAGGTGAAGTGACCAGGTTTCGCAGCTCAGCAGGATGCTTGGCCGACTTCTGGGACAGGTGTGTTGCTCCCAAAACTGTCTCCAGCACCAGCTCTTGGGCTAGCTCACGAGGAAGACCTATGTGTACCGCGGCATCGATGAGCGATTCTATAATGAGAAGCACATATGCCGGTCCGCTTCCGCTCACCGCAGTAGCCATGTCGATATACTTTTCGTCCGAGACGAATATTTCCCTGCCCAGAGCCCCTAGGATGGAGGCCGCCATCTTGTTATGTTCCTGACTTACCTCGCTGGTAGCAGTCCACACACTGACTCCTTCTCCGATTTGGGCTGGCATGTTGGGCATGGCGCGGACGATGGCCCTGTGGCTCAGCCCATCACGCAGGCTGGCCACCGATGCGCCGGCAACGATGGAAAGCACTAGCTGTTCTGGCTGAAGAAATCCCTTCAACTCCTTCATTACTTCAGCCAGGGACACAGGCTTGATCGCCAGAACAATGCACTCAGCCCCCTCTACAGCGTGGCGATTATCGGAGTCGGTAACCACTCCGTACTCCTGGCTGAGGTAGGAACGCCGCTTCTCACTCACGTCACTGGCCACTATGTCGTCAGCCTCGGCCAGACCTCTATCCAGAATGCCCCGGATAATGGCCTCGCCCATGTTTCCACCACCGATAAAGGCAATTCTCATTTTGTTACCTCTTCCTTTCCCCAAAGATGGCGCGACCGATTCTCACCATGGTCGCTCCCTCCTCGATGGCCACCTCGAAATCATCTGTCATGCCCATCGAGAGATGCTTCAGTCCCAGGGAGTCCCGCAACAGCCTCAGTTGCCGGAAAATCGGGCGTACTTCCTCAGGATCGCTGGTAAGCGGGGCTATGGTCATCAGCCCGTTTATCTCAAGATGGGGGAGGCTGGCTATTTGCTCTACCGCTGAGCCGACTTCGGCAGCAGGGAATCCAGACTTGCTTGTCTCGCCAGATACATCTACCTGGACGAGAATGGGTATGTCGCGCTCAGTATTACGGCTGATAACCTCTGCCAACCTGACCGAATCAACGCTGTGAATGATGTCAAAAAGCCTCACGGCTGGTTTAGCTTTATTGGTCTGGAGATGGCCCACCATGTGCCAGGTAGGGGATGGCTCAAGGGTGGGAAGCTGGCCGATCTTGCTCATGGCCTCTTGAACCCTGTTCTCGCCGAAATGTCTGATCCCCGCTTCGAAGGCCTTTTGAATAAGGCCGGGTTGTACCGTTTTGGTCACGGCAATAATGGTTATCTCAGTGGGAGACCTACCGGCCCGCTCGGCAGCCACGGCGATGCGCTTCTCCAGTTGGCGGACATTGTCCCTGATGTCCATAAGCCTGACGTCAGACGGTGCACTGTTCTTGTGTATCCTGGATAACAGTATACCGTGATTTAACCTAAAGTAAAGTGATGCCGGCCAAATTCTGGCAGCATACCTGATTTGTCTGGATAGTGGCAAAGTAGGGGGCGAACTCCGTGTCGCCCCGAAAGGAGGGCGGACAGGGATCCCCGCCCCTACATGTCATTGTGAGGAGCACGAAGGTGTTCTATGAGCGGACCTGCCCGCTGCCGAAGATGATCCACTTATAGCTGGTTAGCTCCCTTAGCCCCAGAGGTCCGCGAGCATGAAACTTCTGAGTACTGATGCCTACTTCTGCCCCCAGCCCGAACTGGCTCCCGTCGGTAAAGCGAGTGCTGGCATTGGCGTAGACACAGGCGGCATCGACTTCATCAAGGAAGCGAAGCGCCGCGGAGTAATCCTCAGTCAAGATAGCCTCGGAGTGTCCTGAAGAATAGCGCTGTATGTATTCGATAGCTTCATCGAGGGAACCCACCACCTTGACAGCAGCAATCAAGGCCAAAAACTCCTTGCCCCAGTCCTGCTCAGAGGCTGGTACCAGATTTAGGGAGGGGATATCCTTAAGTATTTGCAGAGCAGTCTCATCACAATGCATCTCCACCCCGGCCTTCCCCCACTCCCGGGCAATCAATGGCAAGTAGCGCTGGGCAATGTCGGCATGGACAAGAAGAGTATCCAGGGCATTACATACGGTAGGCCGCTGCACCTTGGCATTGTAGGCAATAGCCACTGCCTTATCAAGGTCGGCGCTCTTGTCAACGTATGTATGGCACACCCCAACCCCCCCGGTCACCACCGGTACAGTAGCATTGTCGGCCACGAACCGGACCAGCTCTGCGCCACCCCGGGGCACAAGCAAGTCGATGATGCCGGTCATCTTGAGCATACGGTTCACCACGGCGCGGTCAGTGGACTCAATGATCTGAATTGCTCCCTCAGGCACTCCAGCACTGTAGGCAGCTTCCTGCACTACCTTTGCTAGAGCCAGGCTGGAGTTTATAGCTTCCTTACCACCGCGCAGGATAACTGCATTACCTGACTTAAGACAAAGGGTGGAGATATCCACCGTAACGTTAGGTCGGCTCTCATAGACTGTTCCAATCACCCCCAAGGGCACTCGTTTCCTACTCACCTGGAGCCCATTGGGCAGGGTGCGCCCATCGAAGACTTCCCCCACAGGATCGGGAAGTCCGGCCACCGTCCCCACATCCTGCGCCATAGCCGCGATGCGGTCAGGATTCAACAGCAACCGGTCAAGCATAGCTGGGCTCATGCCCGATGCCTCTGCCTCGGCGCGGTCTCGTTGGTTGGCGAGAAGAATCTCCTCCTTCCTGGAGATCAAACCATCGGCGACATCGGACAGCGCCCGGTTTTTCACCTCGGTGGAAAGGTGAGCCAGCTTTCTCGAAGCTGCTTTGGCTGCTTGCCCTTTGGCCTCTAATTCCTCTAGCGGAGATGCCATTTTCGTGTTTCTATCATATCCCAATGGGCGCCGTATATTCAAGCTGCCATATTGGCTCATAAGTATTCATTACTCGTCCTGAAAACAGCGATTGACTTTAGAGAATCTGTATTCTGGGATGTCATTGCGAGCCCCTCGCTACCTGTCATTCTGAGGTCGCCTTAGGCGACTGAAGAATCTCGCGCCGCTCAGGACAGGCTCCGCGAAGCAATCTGGTGGTGCGGGCAACTACATCGCTTCGTCTTTTTCACCCCACCCTGAGATTGCCACGGTCGGTCGACAGAGTCGCCTCTGGCGACCTGCGGCGACCTCGCAATGACATGGAGAAGTAGCAAAGAGCATTCTGATCCGAATCGGCGATTTAGGGACTCGTTACCCAGATTGACAGGCGGATCAGGCGGGTGATAGTATAAGACACGATTTTTCAGCACGGAGGAAGGTATGAGTTACAAGTACGTCATCTACGAAAAACAGGGAGAGATTGCCACGATCACCTTCAACAAGCCTGAGAAGATGAACTCTTACGTGATTATCTCTGTCGGGGAAGACTTCGCCGAAGTGTTGGACGCGTTCAAGCAGGCGGAGAACGATGACGACGTAAAGGTGGTCATTCTCAAGGGAGCGGGTCGCTGCTTCTCCACGGGGCAGGACCTCAGCAAAGTAGGCTTCGTTTATGGTTTTGGTGACCAAAGATCAGACCGACGTCCCAGCCAGAGAATAAGGTTGAAGATGGACAGGGAGGGGATTTGTGAGGGCTACAAGGCCATTTTCCTCTGTCCCAAGCTGACCATAGCCCAGGTGCATGGATATGCTCTTGAGGCCGGGTTGATGATAGCTATGCTGTGCGACTTTTTCATAGTTGCCGATGATGCTATGGTCGGTTTCCCCGGCCAAAGGATAGGCTTTGCCGGCGGTGGCGAGCACACTTTCGGCCATCTGATGATGACGGTAGGTATGAGGCGGGCCCTGGACCTCTACATCACCGGCAGGCAGATTAATGGGAAAGAGGCAGAGCAAATAGGGTTAGCCACCAAGTCAGTACCTGCTGACAAGTTGGAGGAAGAGGTAAACAATCTAGCTAAGGACCTGTGTCTTCTGCCGCGGGATGGTATCGCCATTGGCAAAGCCACCCGTCACCTGTTCTACGACCGGATGGGGCTTAACGATTCCTTTACTTATGCCTATATCACGCATACGCTGTTCACCAATCTGCGGCATGAGCCGGGCGAGTTCAACTTCTTCCGGGAGAGAAGAGAAAAAGGAGCCAAGGCGGCTTTTCACGATAAGGATGACCGCTTTTCGACCTAGTGTAAGAAGGCTTGTGTGGCCGGTTGGCCGTATTTGAGAACCCTTAGCACTTTGTTTTAGGGCAGTCGCCTCAGGCGACTGCCCTACTTACATTCTCCGTGGGTCGCCATAGGCAACTGCATCAACTGAGCAGACGCGGCGAACTCCAGTGTTGACTTACACGGGAATTGACGTGGGTGGGACTTCAAATACTCCCTATATCAGTCCCTTGAGTTTGTCATAGGTTGAAGCCAGGGCTTCAGGTAGCACCCTTGTATCGGCTACCACAGGCATAAAATTTGTATCCCCCTCCCATCGGGGAACAACGTGGGTATGGATATGGTCACCGATTCCGGCTCCTGCTGGCTTGCCTATATTTAAGCCGATGTTGAAGGCGGCAGGCTCAAAAGCCCTCCGAAGGGCCCTGGTGCCCCTTCTTACCAGATCAAAGTGTTCCAACAGCTCGTCATCAGTTAGGTCTTCCAGGTCGGGGACATGCCGGTATGGGGATATCATCAAGTGTCCTGGGTTATAGGGGAATTTGTTCAAAATGACGAAGTTTTTCTCCCCGCGGTAAAGGATGAGAGTGGATTTATCATCCTTTGCCTTGGGCCCTTGGCAGAGAATGCACCCCTCCGGTTTTTCCCCCAGTATGAATTCGATTCTCCAGGGAGCCCAGATACGTTCCACTAGCCCTCCAACAGGTATTGTAATCTCACCGGCAGTTGATAGTCAAAGTGGGCGGGTCTTTTGTGGGATCTAATCAGGATCAAGGTGGCCTGCCAAATCTTGAATTTGGGTGGCCAGCAGCCTACAATAAACTGAGTAAGATAACTTCTCTAGGCTGGAGACTTTAGTGATCTGGGGTTGACAGGTCTGAGATTTGCTTTGCTAAGGTACTTCAGTTCACCAAGTTGACTATATCTATGAGAGCTAGACGGAAACCAGGTTGGAAACCCGGAATGATGCTCCGCATTAAGAAGGCGCTAGGAATGCAAGTGATCCTCTGCGATAGCTGCAAATGGGACTGGCGCAGTGCATGCCATAGCCCAGAACGCCCCAATGCCGCCTGGTGCCCGGATTATGAGAAACGGGGGAAATAGCTGGTCTTTCCCTGATCTGCGTTGAGGTTCACCTCGAAAAGCGCCTTTATCCAATCCACGCATATACGGCAGTCGAAGTTGACAGTACCACTTCCATCGCCTGGATCGAATCGCCTAAATGCGTACGATCGGCGGTTGGGACAGGCGTTCTTAAGCGCTCGGTTATGTGTCCAAACGAATTCGAACAATACTGAAGGAGGAATTGATGGATAGTAGAGAGGCTGTGATAATCAGCGGGGTTAGGACAGCCGTGGGAGCTTTCGGAGGTTCTTTGAAGGATGTTCCGGTTGTCGATCTGGGCAAGACCGTGATCAAGGAGGTATTGAACAGGGCAGGGGTAAGACCTGTAGTCCCTGATGGACTAAAAGAGATCAGGCCCAAGGTTCTGAAAGGTATCGAAAAGAGCGAGATAGAAGCGAAATATATGGACTGGGACGAGAGTCTGCAACCCTTGGCTGTAGACGAAGTAATTATGGGCAATGTCATTCAGGGGGGCCAAGGGCAGAATACCGGCAGACAGGCAAGCATCAGAGCAGGCGTGCCTCAGGAAACAGGGGCCTTCACCATAAACAAAGTGTGCGCTTCTGGCATGAAAGCAGTGGCTTTGGCGGCCCAGGCGATAAGGGCTGGAGATGCAGATGCGATCATAGCCGGTGGAATGGAAAACATGAGCAACGTGCCTTATGCCTTGCCTAAAGCGCGATGGGGATACCGCATGGACGTAGGTGCCAAGGCGGAAGCCCTCGACATGATGGTCTTCGACGGGTTATATGAAATATTCTACGATTATCATATGGGTGTTACAGCAGAAAACATTGCCAGAGAGTACAACATAACAAGGAGTGAGCAGGACCAACTGGGTGCTGAGAGCCATCACCGGGCCATGAAGGCAATAAGAGACGGCTTGTTCCGGGAGGAAATTGTACCGGTAGAGGTTCCACAAAAAGGGGGGCCTGTACTATTTGATACTGACGAAAGACCGATGGATACGGATGTGGAAAGGATGGGTAAGCTGGCGCCGGCGTTTGTGAACGGGGGAACCGTTACGGCAGGAAATGCCTCGGGGATAAACGACGGTGCAGCGGCTCTGCTCATAACTTCCAGGGAATTTGCCGAGAGAAATGGTTTGAAGATCAGCGCGTCAATAAGAGGCTATGCCTCCGGTGGGGTAGATCCCCAATACATGGGCCTGGGCCCAATACCGGCTACGCGCAGACTGCTGAAAAGGACAGGTTATAGCCTCAAAGATTTGGAACTGATTGAGCTAAATGAAGCCTTTGCTTCTCAGACTATCGCTTGCATGAAAGAACGGGGCATTCCGTGCTACGGTGAAAGTAAGGAGTTCTGTGAGGCTGGCTGTGAGAATGTCAACCCTAACGGCTCGG